>JBFWRO010000089.1:0-8255 GCA_050248865.1 Thermomicrobiales bacterium
AATCCAGGGCAATTTTGTCATCGGCCTTTAGCGTGCTGGTTGGGCCGACGCTGAATACGATCATTTCCTCGCCGATGCGGGCATGGACAAAGGTGATGTCGCCTGTGGGCTCTACGGTGTAGACCATGGCCGGCACCGTTCCGGGAGTGCCATCCGGGGCAACTTTGATTGCATTGTGCCGAAATCCCATGACGATTTCATCGGTGGAGCTTCCGGCAACTCTGCGAGCCAGGGCATCACTGAGGGGATAGCGCCATCCGTTCCCTGATGAAAGCGACGTTTCGCCGTTCTCGACGATTGCCCGAACGCGCATCAAATTCATAGCCGGGCTTCCCACAAATCCAGCCACGAATGTGTTTACGGGATGATGGTAAACAATATCGGGAGCATCGTATTGCTGGAGATACCCACCGTTCATCACGGCCATCTTGTCGGCCATGGTCACCGCTTCGAGCTGGTCGTGAGTGACATAGATGATCGTGGCACTGATGTCCTGATGGAATCGCTTGAGCTCGGCGCGCATTTGCACGCGGAGCTTGGCATCGAGGTTGGAGAGCGGCTCATCCATCAGAAAAACGAGCGGATTGCGCACGAGAGCGCGTCCAAGAGCCACCCGTTGCTGCTGGCCACCGGAGAGCTCGCGGGGCCGGCGTTCGAGGAGCTGCTCGATGCTGAGGAGCCGGGCGGTCTCCCGCACCCGGGCGTCGATGTCCGGCTTCTTCATCTTCCGCATTTGCAGCGGGAAGGCGAGGTTCTTATACACCGTTTTGTTCGGATAGAGGGCGTAATTCTGAAAGACCATGGCGATGTCGCGGTCTTTGGGGTCGAGATCGTTGATCAGTCGGTCACCGATGTAGATGTCGCCATCGGTCATCTCCAGAAGTCCGGCGATCAGGTTCAGCGTGGTCGTTTTGCCGCAACCGGACGGGCCGACCAGGGCAACGAACTCACCGTCTTCGACCGTCAGAGAGACTTCATTGACCGCAATAACCTCACCATACCGCTTGACCACCCGGTCGAGAATCACCTGTGCCATTCAACGCCCTTTCGGAGCCACTTACGATTTGACCGCGCCTTCTGTGAGCGCCTTGACGAAGTGTTTCTGCAAGATCAGGAAGAGCACGACGACCGGCACGCTCATCGTGAACGCCGCCGCCATGAGACCGGGCCAGTTTGTGACGAACTCCGTGAAGAACTGGCTCAGGCCAACAGGGGAGGTCAGTAAGTCCCGGCTATTCAGGAAGGTGTAGGCGTAGACATACTCATTCCAGGCAATGATGAAGGAGTAGATTGCCGTGGCAATGATTCCCGGCGCCGACAGCGGCATGATGATCCTCAGAAATGCCTGGAAACGCGAGGCGCCGTCGATTCGCGCGGCGTGTTCGAGCTCGATCGGAATATTGTCGTAGAACCCTTTGAGCAGCCAGATCGAAAGGGGCAGGCCAAAGGTGAGATACGTCAGGATCAGGGCCCAGTGCGTATTCACGAGGTCGAGCGTACGCATCACGATAAAGAGCGGCATCAGGAAGACAACTGCGGGAAACATGTTTCGCACGAGTACGGCGTAGAACAGACCACCCCGGCCGATAAAGCGAAAACGGGAAAACGCGTACGCCGCAGGAACCGCGATGACCACGCCGAGAATGGTCGTCGCAGTCGATACCCAGACGCTGTTACCCAGCCAGCGGAGAAAGTCCCGACCAAAACTTTCACTCGGAGAAAGCAGGAGCTTGTAGTTTGCCAGGGTTGGCGCCTCGGGGATCCATTGCGGCGGATATTCGAGTGCCGCAAATTGCGTCTTGATCGATGTGAGGAACATCCAGATCATCGGCACAATGCTGAAGGTGATCAACAGTGCCAGGAAAATCCATCCCCCGATGGACCATGCATCCCGCCGCCGTTTCGCTCGTCTGGGTTTCGCGGCAGTTGGTCGAATGGCGGTGCTCATGCCGCGCTCCTTGTGGAATCGCCACGTGTTAGCGCTCGTACGTAGAAATAGCCGAGAACGGCCATCACACTGAAGAGGATGACCGAATAGGCCGATGCGACATCGAAATTCGTTCGCTGGAAGGCGATGCGGTAGATGTCCGTGACCCAGAGCTGCGAGGCGTTGGCAGGGCCGCCTCCGGTCATGATGAACACGGTCGTGAATGAGTTCAGATTCTGGACGGTTAGCAGCAGGACGGTGATCAGCGTCACCCCCTTGAGATGGGGCATCGTGATATGCCAGAACCGGTTCCAGGTGCTTGCACCGTCGACCATGGCCGCCCGGTTCAGGCCCTCCGGGACAGTCTGCAAACCCGCCAGCAGCATGATCATGGCGAACGGGAACTCTTTCCAGATGTTCGCGACGATCAGCGACGGCATCACCCACTCGACGCTATCGAGAAAAATGATGTTGTTGTCCACCAATCCGAGCTCAGTGAGGACGCCACTGATGAGCCCATAGTCGGAGTGATAGAGCCAACGCCAGACATAGGCGGCAGCAACAGCGGATATCACCCAGGGGACGAGCAGAATACCGCGTACGACGCTCCGTCCAATGAACTCCCGCTGCACAACGAGCGCGGCACCCAATCCAAGGAAGAAGGCTCCAAGTGTCGAGAAGACCGTCCAGACCATCGTATTGCGCGTGATTTTCCAGAATTCAGAGCTATATGTACCCGTGAGCAATAACCGGTAGTTGTCGAGGCCAACCCAGGTCAGATTATCGAAGCTGAGGGTTCGCCCGTGGTCATAAAACGATAGTCTGACCGTGAAATAGATCGGATAGGCGATGACGACCATCATCACCGCGAGGGCCGGCAAAATGTAGAGGTAGTCGGCGCGGTGCTTCCAGATTTCTGCGAAGAAGCCCTTCACGTTCGCGCCGGCTCTGGACGCTCGAGAAGGAGAGGGGGTGGCCGTTAGCGCCGATCCTTCAGGGCCCGTGATCACGGCCATGATTCCGAGTCCTTTCTGCGCTCGAGCGATGCAATCCGGCCGGCAGACGCCGGCCGGATTGCGTTCAGTCGCCTAGAGCCCACTCAAGAGCGCTTCGATCTTGGCGGCGGCATCATTGGCCGATTCCTCGACCGTCATGGTGTCGGTCAACGCGTTCTGAATCATTTCCGGAATGATGATGTTCATGATTTCCGTAGATTCAGGAATGACTGGGAATGGGACGCCATACGGCAGCATGGAGGTCGTCACATCCAGGAACGGAATGGTGTCGAGCCGCTCCTTCATCCAGGAGGTCTGGAATCCGCGCACGTTGCCCGGATTCGAGCCAACCCAGGCCAGCTTGTTCGACCACTCCGGTCCGGTCATGAAGGAAATCAGGGCGCGCGCCGCGTCCAGATCCATATCGCCGTCGACACTGTCCGGGTTGAAGATATGGATGTTCGAACCACCGAAGACCACCGCGCGTCGGACAGGCCCCTCGGGAATCAGCCCGTATCGCATATTCTCGACCACCTGAGCGGCCACTTCCGCATCGGCGCCTGTCGCCGCGGCGGCAAGATCGTTCATCTTTGCGTACTCGCTGGGATGACTGATCATCATCGCCAGCTGTCCCGAAATGAAGGGATCGGCGTTCTCTGTATTCGTGTTCGTCAGTGCCGATACCGGGACCGACTGGTCGCGCACGTACATATCGTAATATGCCTGAACGGCCGCAATGGTCCCCTCGTTGTTGACGTAGATCTGCTCGTATGTCGGATTGTCCTCGGCCTCGTCGAGGGCTCCGCCGCCATATCCCCAGGCGGTCGGCATGAATCGGAACGGTGTGTTACCAGCGTTGACGCGAGCAACCAGGCCATAACCGGACTTGCCGGTGTTTTCCTTGATCTGAGCCGAGTACGCGACGACATCGTCCCACGTTGCCGGAGGCGACTCCGGATCGAGTCCCGCCTCTTCGAAGATGCCGGCGTTCCATATCAGCGCCATTGTTTCGTTATTGGTAGGAACACCGTAGGTCGTGCCATCCCATGTCACTGACTTCATGGCACCAGGCCAGAACTCGGACGTGGGATAGCCAACATCCTCAGGCGCGAGCTCCATCAGCTGCCCGCCCGCAGCAAATTCTACGCCCCACAGAATCGGCATCTTGGCCACCATCGGAGCGGCTCCGCCAAGGGCGGCTGTGCGGGTTTTGTCCAGCATATCGTTGTAGTTCAGCCGAGTGAACTCGACTTCGATGTTGGGGTAGGTCTCGCTGAAGGCCGCCCAGAACGCCTCATCCTGTTCCAGCGTGATCGCAGGTTCGGTTTCTGGCGTGAACGCATACCAATAGGTGACTTTCCCGGCGTAATCGTGTGGAACGACCGCGGCGGTCTCAGCCAAAGTATCCACTTCGAGCGTTCCGGCCTGTGACGTGATGTATTCCGGGGTCCAGATGCTCGGATCGACACCCGTGTCCGAGCTCTGGGCCAGCAGGCTCTCGAGCCGCAGCGCCGCGGCGCCGAGGCCGGCAGCAGCGCCGTAGCCAAGCAACTTCCGCCGATTCAATGCTGATGAGAGTGCTTTGCGATGATTGATACCGGTCATTGATTCTCCTTTTCCTGTCTTCACTCCGCAATGAGTTCGACATCAGCTGCCGCGGCGATTTGCGGAAATGATGGTCGGGCAGCGGCTTCCATTTCGGACGATTCCCTCAGGTCCACGACTCCTTTCTGTTCGCAGCCGGCCTGTAAGATGGATACAGCTTGCTTGGTTGACGCGAAATGCGTGCTGGCAATCTGGTGCGGTTTCCTTCGTTGATGGTGGACTTATACCCATTTGCGGTCGGGATTGTCAAGGTGGAACGGGTGGGTGGTGCCCGCACAATCCGTCAAAACCATCGTCAAAAAAATCCCAATATCACCAGCCACGCGCGTCATGCTGGCTCGAAGCGCAACTCCATGATATCGAGCGCCGTTCGCCCCAGATTCCGCGCGATTCCTGAACTTCCACTATGCAAAACCGCGGCCCCTCCGGCCGTCAGGACCGCTTCCCTGCCGGGTGAGAGCTCGCGAATGCGCCCGGCAATCGAGCCAGGTGCGTTCGCGGCAGCGCTGGAATAGGACATCTCTCCACCGGTGGAATGGAGACCAAGCCGGCCGGAATCGATATAGAGCAGCAACGGTCCCTCGGCTGGTTCGAGGGTGGTTCGCGCATCACGAGCCAGGCTGTAGTGCTCCAGCACAATGCGCACGGCCGATGAAGGGAAGAGCTCGACATCGCCAATGACCAGCGGTTCGAAGATGACGCCAGCTTCGGTTACAAAGGGGCGAACTTGCTCGCGAATGGGTGGCCAGATCACAATGTCGAGCAGCACGGATGGCGCAGAATCCTCGTTTGTCACGGTGAACGGCGGGTTGCCGGTGACTATCACCAGATCCCCGGGTCGGGCCTCGCCGGATGCCCCACTGGCGACGACGATCTCCCGCTCCGGATCGCCCTGTTGATGGATCACCGCCGGACTATCGACCACAAATGTGAAGAACCCTGACTCGATCAGAAAGAGCCGGTTCCCGGCTATCGTCCCGCCTATGATTGCCGTTCCGGGTGGAAAGGTCAGCCTGGCGATCCCCACAAATGACGCGGTGTTTTCCTGCCCGTCGACCGTGATATCGATGACGGTCTCACGCTCCGGGATCGTTTCTGCTTTGGGAGTCTGTGCAGCAGCGCCCATGCCCATTCCCTGAGCGGGAAGCAGCGCCAACGTCGAGAGAAGGAGAAGAAACCGAAAATACCGTTTCATCTGATCACTGTCGAACCGTTTCTCCTGCTGTGCGATGGATTGATTGTAGTCACGTTTCAGCCGTAATTGACAAGAGTCTCACTGGCAGTCGTGCGAATGTCGATCAATGTGCGCTCGTGACCGGGAGCGAGTCGTTATCGCCCGGCCGGAGCATCCTGAGTAGGTTTCCGCCAAGCACCTGGGCGATCTCTTCCGGGGAAATCTCACCTTCCAGGAGCGCCCGGTAGCGAGCCAGCTCGACATGCATCAGCTCGAATGGTGTGTCACTGCCGAAGCAGACGCGATCGGCGCCCAAAGCGCGAATCGCGTTGAGAACGGCCCCGGAGCGCACCGCGCTGCCGATCATCGTCATGTTTGGGTAGTCGCGGGCGATCTCGATCGCGGCGCGGGAGAGATCGTGAAACGCCGCTCCACCGATATGGACGATGAGCATTCGGAGGTCCGGATATCTGCGGGCGATATTCCCTGCTCGCCAGGGGTGCGTGCGCTCGGGGGAATCTCCGCCAATATGGAGAGCGAGGATCGCTCCTGCGGCGGCGATCTTCTCGACGACCGGCATCACGAGCACGGAATCATCGATCACGAATTCGTTCTGGGCGCCGTTCAGTTTGACACCGGCAAAGCCATGGTCATGCAGGCAGCGATCGACCGCATCCAGCGCTGCTTCGAGCCCCAGGTGCGGATCGGCCCATCCGAAACCCAGGATACGGTCGGGATGCGCGTGCATGGCCGCCGCGACGTACGCGTTTCCCTCCGGCAACAGTCCTCGTTCATACGGCGGCTGCAACCAGGTGAGCGCTTTGTCCACGCCGCTGCGATCCATCCGGCGCAGGAGCTCTTCAGTAGAGATGTGCGGAGCCGACCCGGGAACCGGGGAGATGTGGCAATCGCCGTCGACGATGCGTGACATGGCCGTGCCTCCTGACTCGAGCTCGAAGGGCGGGGCAGAGGTGATCCGCGCCTAGCATACCCGCGCTTTACGGCCGGAGCGACGTGCCGTGCTTGGGGTCAAAAACTGGTAATGTCCCGAAGAATCAGACGTGCGGGCACAGCAGGGAGGGTCGTGATGGCCAAAAAACTGAAGAGCGCATCGGTCGAACCGAACATTCCGCCGGCATGGCCGCCGCTGCCCGGACCGTCAGGCGAGCCGGTGACGATTCGCGACGTGAAGGTCATTCTCACCGCGCCGGACGGAATCCGGCTGGTGATCGTCAAGGTCGAAACCAGCGAGCCGGGGTTGCACGGCGTCGGATGCGCCACTTTCACCCAGCGTCCGGAAACGGTGGTGGCCGCCATCGAGCATTTTCTGAAGCCATTTGTGCTTGGCCGCGACGTGCATGACATCGAGGACATCTTCCAGACCGCCTATCTCTCTTCCTATTGGAGAAGCGGTCCCGTGTTGCACAACGCGCTCTCCGGGATCGACATGGCGCTGTGGGATATCAAAGGCAAGCTGGCCGGTATGCCGGTCTACCAGCTCTTCGGCGGCAAGGCCCGGATGGCGGCGCCGGTTTACGTGCATGCGTCCGGGATGGACTTCGCGGAGGTCGAGGAGTCGGCGCGGGCATTCATGGAGCAGGGCTTCCGCTATATCCGCTGCCAGGTGGCGGTACCGGGATCGTCGACGTATGGCGTGAGACCGAAAAAAGGGGGGATGAGGGCCGCGTATCACCTGGATCCGAGACAGGACCCGTGGGATCCCGACTCCTATGTGCGTGTGGTGCCCAAGCTGTTCGAGTATCTGCGGGTCGCGCTCGGCGACGACATCGAGCTGTTGCACGATATCCACGAAAGGATCCCGCCAATTCAGGCGATCGGTCTGGCGAAGCGACTGGAACAGTACCGTCTTTTCTTTCTGGAAGACCCTTTCTCGCCAGAGGACAACGGCTACTTCCGCATGCTCCGCCAGCAGACGGCCATCCCCATTGCGATGGGCGAGCTCTATGTCAATCAACAGGAATATGTGCCGCTGGTGCAGGAACGGCTGATCGATTTCATGCGGGTGCATATCTCCGATATCGGTGGGTTGAGCATGGCCCGCAAGCTGGCGGCGTACTGCGAGTTCTTCGCTGTGCGCACGGCGTGGCATGGACCAGGTGATGCGTCTCCGGTGGCACATGCGGCGAATCTGCAACTCGATCTCTCCTGCTCGAATTTCGGTATTCAGGAGTGCTATCTCCCGCCGGAAAAAACACAGGAAGTCTTCCCGGGATGCTCTGAGATCCGCGACGGGATGATGTGGTCGAACGAGCAACCGGGTCTGGGCATCGACATCGACGAGAAAAAGGCGGCGAAGTACCCCTTCCCGGACCACATTTTGAATGGAGCCTGGCCGCCAGTGCGCCTGGCAGATGGCACGGTGCAGAGACCGTAACCGTGGGTGATTGGGCAAAAGCAATCGGTTCAGCCGAGGTTGGCAATGAGGTTCTGAGTTACTGCGAGCGCTTCAGCCAGTGGGTCCGCTCCATATGAGAGGACTCTCACGCGGGTCACGACTAATCCTCGCCGGGAATAGACCGATGCCTCAGTGCCG
>JBFWRO010000090.1:0-8250 GCA_050248865.1 Thermomicrobiales bacterium
GAGAATGGGGACTGCTGCGCTGATGAACATTGTTGCCAGAATGGCGTTTACGACAACGGGCAATGCTGCGACGGTGATTTCTGCTTTGCCAGCATCTGCCGAGTACACGATTGCGTCGAATGCGTCAGTGACGCGCATTGCGCATACGAGGACCCATGCCGGGACTACTTCTGCGACGAGGCGGGGTACTGCGACTCCGTCGAGCGACCCAACGGTCCTGCGTTGGACAGCACGGGCCAACCAGGTCGATGCTGCGGCGGTTACTTCGAGACGCTCTCCGAGTGTTGTAACGATTCCGATTGCGGAGGCGCCACGCCGTATTGCACCTATAACTTCGCCGCCGGAAGGACGACCTGCGGAGCGTGCACCTGGGACATAGAATGTGTGGACAGCGATCCGTGCACGACTGGCATCTGCCAGGACGACTTGACCTGCGCCTTCCAACCAATCATTGACGGATTCAACCCGGAAGGCGCCGGCTATTGCTGTAATGGCGTCCTTCAGTCCGGACCGTGCCCGACCACGACGACGACGCCTCCCGACGAGTGCGAGGCGGCCGGCGGCGCTCGATTGGCGAACGGCACCTGCGTGCTGCGTTGCGTCGACACGGAACAATGTCCCGCCTTGTGTGGGGGCAGCTGTCTTGGTATGGACACGGGAATGTCCTGCGTGCCTCCTGCCGCCGACATGATCATCGGCGGATGTCCCAACAATACCGACGCCGAATGTCCCGCCGGATACGCCTGCGTGCTGAGCCATTGCCTGGAGGTCTGCTCACTCGTCCCACCCTTGACAACAACCACAACCGCGGCGCCAACCACAACGACGCCGTTGCCCTGCGAAAACCCGGCGCTGGTCCGCTGTGAGTTCGACGGCCAATGCCATCACTGCTGCGGCTCGGACACCAGCAATTGTCCGAACGTCTCTGGCGGCGATGCGGAGTGCTTCATTTGCAATGCCAACTCGCTTTGCGAGCAGATTCCTCGCGGCGCCCTGTGCATCCAGGACGGCGCCTCCGACCCGGGATACTGCAACGGCGTGGATTGCGAACCGTGCATCCAGAACGGAACGAATTGCTCAGAGAGCTTCACCTGCTGCAGCGGCTTCTGCGACCTCGATCATCCGGATTTCGATCAGTGCACTGATCCCCCGTCGTCCACCACGACCTCCACGACGACCACCTCGACCACGACGTCGACCACCTCGACCACACTTCCGCCATGTGCGGACGGGCTGGTTCGCTGCCCTGCGCCAGATGGAGAGTGCCGGCAGTGTTGTGGCGCCGATGCCAGCAACTGCACGACCTACAACTCCGCATGGGACGCGGAATGCGTGGCGTGCAACCTCGGTGTCTGCGTTTCAGCGAATAACGAAGCCATATGCGAGGTTGATTCAACCAGCGGTCAGGGGTTCTGCCTCAATCGAACCTGTCTGCCCTGCCTGACCGATACCAGCGGGCAGCAATGCAACGGCAACGACTTTGTCTGCTGCAGTGGGTTCTGTCGCGCCGACGGGTTCTGTGGTGCACTGGGCACCATCTGCAGTCCCGGCTCGAATCGGGCCTGTTACACCGGTCCCGCGGGTACCGTGAATGTCGGACCGTGCAAATACGGCATCGAAACGTGCAATCTGGATGGGATGGCCTGGGGCCCATGTGTTGGCGAAGTGACTCCAGTGGCCGAGATTTGCGCCGACGGCATTGACAATGACTGCAACGGAATTATCGATGACCCGTCAGTTTGTAACGCGTCGGAACCGGTCGCAGAACCATTCCGCGCCGAATGCACCCCACGCGATTTCTGCAGCCCGCAGGAATGCGGTTTGGTCGCCGACAACTGCGGCGGCTCGCTCGATTGCGGACCGTGCGAGACGCCGCCTCAGCAGAACTGCATCTCCAGGAACGAGCGCTGCGCCGACGACAGCCAATGTTGCGACGGCGCGCTCTGCCGCGACCGCAACTGCGACACGGCTGGCCGTCGGCGATGCCGGTTCGACTGCCCGGCCTGATCGGTCGAAGCGCGCAACTCAGCACCGAAGCACCAGCCCGGGCGACCACGCTCGGGCTGGTGCTTCAGGGGTCCCTTCCATACCCAGCCAGCGACTCCGACGAAATCGAAGGACATCATCGTGTGAGAGATTCGATTTCTGCTGGGCAATTGGGTGCGGGTTGCTCGACAAGGGATTCGCTGGTCGAATCGACGGAGCACCGTGCCTGACGCTACCTGCGCCTGATCCGGCAACAACTCCTGTCCCGGAAGGTCGTCTCGCCGAAGGAGACGCGATGTCACCGCCGAACATTCGTATGCCGGGCAACGACGCGATCGCACCCGGGGCGTGAGTGGCCGACGAGTCTGACGCTTCGATTGCCTGCTCTGATCCGGAATCAGGGCCCGGCGCGCACATGGACCGGGGTGCACGCCTCGGACCGTGGTCGTGAGCAGATCAGGGTTTTGGCGTACTCTTGACATCACAAGGACGCCACTTGCGAGGATCTTGCCCGACCACTCGCAAAACGGCATCGATACGAGTGATCACGGAGAGCATTTGTGAGTCAGACACTTCCAGGCGGCGACGGCGTCGCCATGATGGCCAGGGCGCCGAAGGATCCCGTCGCGTTCACCGAATTGACGGTCCTCCTCGAGCCTGCCGACGATGTCGCCATCGCCAAACATCCCCTTTTGCCGGGTACCCAGTTGCTCATGCCCGACGGTTCGGTCATACGGGTTTCGCAAATGGTCCCGCCTGGTCACAAGGTTGCGGTTCGCGATGTTCCGGTCGACGGCCAGGTCATGCGCTATGGACAACTCATCGGATTTGCGTCCAAAGACATCAGGAAGGGACAGCACGTCCACACCCAGAACCTGTACATCAAGGAGTTCGAGAAGGATTACGCCTTCTGCGAGGGCTACGCCCCGGTCGAGCTCGTACCTGATGCCGAGCGCCGCTTTTTCATGGGCTTCCGGCGGCCCGACGGCCGGGTCGGCACGCGCAACTATGTCGCCGTCCTCGCCTCGGTCAACTGTTCGTCTTCGGCAACCGTGAGAGTCGCCGAATACTTCCGCCAACCCGGCATGCTCGATGACTATCCCAACGTCGATGGCGTCATCGCGTTGCCGCACAAGGGCGGATGCGGTGCGCATATTGGCTCCCGTGATCTGTACATCTTCCAGCGCACGCTGGCCGGTATCGTCCATCATCCCAACGTTGCCGGCTACGTCATTCTCAGTCTTGGCTGCGAGGTCAATCAGCCAACCGACATGATCGATGCCACCTCGATGAGCGAAGACGCGCCGCTGGTCATCACGATTCAGCAGGATGGCGGTTTTCTGAAGACCGTCGAGCTCGGCATCGAAGCCGTCAAACGGATCTTGCCGGAAGCGAACAAGGCCACCCGCGAGCCCGTTCCCGCCTCTGAGCTCATGGTCGCCCTCCAGTGCGGCGGTTCGGACGGCTGGTCCGGTGTCACGGCCAACCCCGGTCTTGGCAAGGCCGCCGATCTCATCGTCAAGCAGGGCGGAACCGTCGTGCTGGGCGAAACAACCGAGGTCTATGGCGCCGAGCACCTGCTCACCCGCCGGGCAAAGAGTCCGGAGGTCGCCCAGAAGCTGATCGATATGATCCACTGGTGGGAGGACTACACGGCGTACTTCGGCGGCAGCATCGACAATAATCCGGCTCCCGGCAACAAGCTCGGCGGCTTGACGAATATCTATGAAAAGTCACTCGGCGCCGCCGCCAAGGCTGGCTCGACGCCCATGAACGACGTCGTCGGCTATGCCGAGCGAGTCACCGAGCGCGGATTCGTGCACATGGACACCCCGGGCTACGACCCCGTCGCGGTGACTGGCCAGGTCGCCGGGGGCTGCAATGTGGTGTGTTTTACCACCGGCCGCGGCAGCGCCTTTGGTTTCAAGCCTGCCCCGTCGATCAAAATCGCCACCAACAGCACCCTCTACGCCAATCAGGGGCCGGATATGGATATCAACGCTGGTCGTGTCCTCGATGGCATTACCCTCGATCAGCTCGGCGAAGAGATTTTCGAGCGCATCCTCGAAGTGGCGTCCGGCGACAAGTCGAAGAGTGAGCTGGCGGGCGTCGGTCAGGAAGAGTTCAACCCCTGGATCCTCGGAGCGATGCTCTAGCATCATGCAGTACCTCTCGGCGATGCGGGCAAGCGAACGGCAGGTGAGCCTGGAAGAGACACTCCGTCGCATCGAGCTTTTCGGTGAACGGGTCGCTCCGCTGGGAGTGGTCGTGCACCGGGTGGAAACTGCCGTCGAAGCGCGCAGCGCGATCAGGGAACTAACCGAGGCCATTGGCGCGGAAATGGCACGCATCTCCGCCGAGCTCGCAGCGGCTTACGAATCGGCGTTTCTCGACACCGCCGGGGGAGACCTGTGCTTCCAGATCGCCGTCGATCCTCAAGCCTCGCGCGATGCGCTGGTTGGGATCACGCTGGCAACAGGAGCAATTGCCGAAACAGGTTCGGTAATGCTGTCGGAACCTGATCTGGCAAACAGATCGGTCGGCCTGCTGTCACTCAATCTGGTGGTGATTGTCCCCACCCGGCTGCTGCATGAGTCACTGGACGACGTCACCTCATATCTCCGCGCTCAGGCGAAGCGTCCCGGTGGCGCGTATACGACGCTGCTCACCGGTCCAAGTCGCACCGCCGACATCGAGATGTCATTGACAGTCGGTGTGCAAGGCCCTGGCCGCGTCGTGGTCGTCTTCGTCGATGAAGAACCACGAAACGAGCCGCTGGCCCAGTAAGCAGAAAGAGAAGGATCGCTCGTTGGTTTCCAGGTTGATTCGCCGCGAAGAACAACAAACCGGGGTCTACAGCGAGGAGTCTTTTGCCGTTCGCTATCAGAAAGCGATCGACAATCCTCGCCTCGGCAAGAACATCGGGCGCTTCCAGGTCGGCTGGCGGGGCAACCGCGACCGCTCCGTCGCCGAAATCGACTTCGACCGCCTCCGCACGGAGTTCAAGTCGACCAAAACCCACGTCGTCAACAATCTCGACCGCTTCGCCGATCTCTTCGAGTCCATGGCGACCCTCGCCGGAGCGAAAGTCCATCGTGCCGCCACGGCGCAGGATGCGGTGGACCTCGTCCGCCAGATCTGTGAAACCCACGGCGTCACCCAGATCGCCAAATCGAAATCGATGGTCTCTGAAGAGATCGAGCTCAATCATGCGCTCGCCGCATATGGCATCGAGGTCGTCGAAACCGACGCTGGCGAATGGATCGTTCAGCAGGCGCATGAGAGACCGAGCCACATCGTCGGCCCTGCGCTGCACATGGGCCGTCAGGAAGTTGGTGAGCTCCTCAATCGTGTTGGCGACCGCAAGGTCTCTCTGGAAGACATCCCCGAACAGGTTGCCGCCATTCGCGATGCCGTTCGGCCAATCTTTTTCACCGCTGGCGCCGGCATGAACGGCGCCAACGCCCTCATTGCCGAAACCGGCACCGTCATGATTGTCACCAACGAAGGCAACGGCCGGCTTTCCGGATCGATGCCTCCCATCCATATCGTTCTTGCCGGGATCGAGAAGCTCGTCCCAACGTTCGACGATGCCATCACCCAGCTGAAAATCCTCGGCAGAAGCTCGACCGGCCAGCGCCTGACCGTCAACACGACCTTTATGACCGGCCCGACGCCCGGCCACGAGATGCACATCATCCTGGTCGATAACGGTCGCCGCATGATGCAGTCGATGCCCGAATTTGCTGAAGCCCTGCACTGCATCCGCTGTGGCGCCTGCTCGAACGTGTGCCCGCCGTATGGCGAAGTGAGCGGCCATGTTTTCGGGCATATCTACTCCGGCGCCATCGGGCTGGTCGTCTCCGGGTTCCATCACGGCCTGGAGTCGATTGCCAAACCGCAAAGTCTCTGCCTCTCCTGTAATGCCTGTGAAGTGGTTTGTCCCGTCGGGATCCCCCTCCCGCGTCAGATTCTTGACGTCCGCAAGATGGTGGTCGATTCCTATGGTCTTTCACCAATCAAACGGATGGTCCTGGCGGTGTATTCGCGACCAGACGCCGTCGATGTGTCGACAAACATTGGTCGTTTCCTCGACCGGCCAATCGCCCGCGACCGCATGATCCGCACCCGCAAGCTACCGAAAATCGGTCGCCAGACCCGCTGGCGAAGCCTCCCCGCGCTCGCCCCTGTGCCCCTCCGCCAATTGACTCCTGCTGGATCATTCGAGGAGGCGCGTGAACCAGTGGTCGCAAACGGCGCGGCCGGCAAGACCGTCGCGCTCTTCCCGGGCTGTATGACCGATCGCCTCTATCCAGAGCAAGGACTGGCGATCAGCCGCACGCTTCGCAACCTCGGCGTCCGCGTCATCTATCCGAAAGGTCTCAACTGCTGCGGACTGCCGGCCAACAACATGGGGGATGCAGCAGCCGCCAAACGGATGGCCAGGCACACGATCGACATCTTCGAAGGAACGCTCGCTCGCTTGCCAGCGGACTACATCATCTCCGGCAGCGCCAGTTGCGTGGCGATGCTCACCCAGGACTACGAGCATCTCTTTCGCGACGAGCCCACCTGGCTGCTGCGAGCCAGACAGCTCTCTACGAAGGTGATGGACTTCACCTCGTTCCTTGAAACGGTGGCCAGGCTGGAAAAAGGTTCCCTGATCGGCGAGCGTCCAGTGATGCTGACCTATCACGACTCCTGTCAGGGCATGAACGCCCTCGGTCTGAAACCAGAGCCAAGACGCTTGTTGTCCGACGTCATGGGCTGCGAGCTGATCGAGCTCGACGACATTCCCATGTGCTGCGGCTTCGGCGGATCGTTCAGTTTCGATTTCCCGGCAATTGCCCAGCGGCTGATGGACCGCAAACTCGACGCCGCCGAAAAAACCGGCGCCAGGATTCTGGTCACCGACAATCAGGGATGCATCATGCACCTGCGCGGCGGCTGCGACGAAAAGGGGCGTCCGCTCGAAGTGCGCCATATTGCCGAAATCATTGCCGATCGCCTCGACGAAATCAGCGAATCGATGAACTGAGAGGAGCGAACCGTGCCCCTGTGTCTCTATCGTGTCTCTGATGACGGCAGCCCCCGCAATCAGGGCAAACTCGGATTGATCGTTGGCGACAGAGTTATCGATTCGGCCACCGCCGGAGGCCCCGAGCGCCTCGCCAATGCACTCGAACTCTCCGCCGCCGACCTCCGGTCGAGCCTCGATGCGATCTCCGGCGCCGATGGTGTCTCGCTCGACTCGGTCGAGCTCATGGCGCCGGTGGACTGGCAGGAGATATGGGCCGCCGGCGTGACCTATCTCCGCAGCCGCGATGCGCGCATGGAGGAGTCGCAGGAAAAGAGTGTTTACGACCGCGTCTATGACGCCGATCGTCCCGAGCTATTCCTCAAGGCCAATGTCTTCCGGACGAGCGGCCCGGGTCAGCCCGTTGGCATTCGCGGTGACAGCAGCTGGGACGTCCCCGAACCGGAGTGTGTCCTCGTCATCAACAGCGCCGGCGAGATCGTGGGCTATACCATCGGCAACGACGTCTCATCCCGCAGTATCGAAGGCGAAAACCCGCTCTATCTCCCCCAGGCCAAGATGTTCGACAAGGGCGCCGGTCTTGGACCCGTCATCGCGCTCGCCTGGGAGATCGAGAATCCGCTCGATCTGCCGATCTCCCTGGTCATCAGTCGCGGCGGCAGCGTTGTCTTCGAGGGCAAAACCAGCACAAATCAAATGCACCGCACGTTCGAGGACCTCGTCAGTTATCTCTTCCGCCATCAGACCTTCTTCCATGGTGTTTTTCTGATGACGGGCACCGGCATCGTCCCGCCAAACGAATTCACTCTCGAAGACGGCGATCACGTCGCCATCACCATCGACGGCATCGGCACGCTCGAAAACCCGGTGGTCAGGCTCTCCTAGGACGAGACAGGAAAGGTTGGGCCCGCGCCGGGATCACTCGTGAGGCGACTCTCCTGCAGGGCGTACCCGGATTCTTTGCCAATCCGGGAGACCTTCCTCAGTCCCTCGGCGGAAATCGCTTGCTCGAAGGCGATTGATACTCCTTCCAGGACGACCCAAATGGCCAGCTCCTGAACTCACTGTCGATCAGCGCCCGGGCGATACGGCCTCCCCCAGGTCGCAGCGCATCGACGATTCCGACCACCGCCAGCAGCAGAATGAGGGCACCGGCGATGCTCGTCACCCAGCTACCCAAGAGCAGCAGGAAGACGCCGGCAAGGGCGAATCCCCCGGAGACGAGA
>JBFWRO010000091.1:0-8236 GCA_050248865.1 Thermomicrobiales bacterium
CTCTCAGAGTCAGTGGTCTCGCGCCGTCACATCTTGCGTGTTGCCGCGCCGCCGATTGTCACCGGTCTCGTGCTCGGACTGGCTGGTTCCCTCTCGGGATCGATTCTGACCGAGACGGTGTTCAACTGGCGAGGGATGGGCCGGTTGTATTACGACGCGATTTCGGGGACGCCGGACGAAGCGGTCATTGTCGCGCTGACGTTCGTCTTCACTTTGCTCTATCTCATTGCCCGGTTCATCCTGGATATTCTTTACGTTCTGCTCGATCCACGTGTGAGGTACTGAGAATCGAATGGCCGACCAGGCGGCAGTGCTCGAACCGGTCTCGGGTTCGCCGAGCGAGGCAGAGGGAGCATCAACTCCCGCTCCGTATTCCTTGCGCGGAATCGGGTCGATTCTGCTCTCGAGCTGGTCGGGCAAAGTCGGCGTGGGAATGTTCATCGCTCTGATCGCGGTTTCGGTCTTCGTCGTTGTCACGTATCCTCGAAACTTTGGGACGGACCGATGGTCATCGCCGCTGGTCTGGGCCGACAACCCGAAGACCGCGGCGCCATCATGGACCCGGCTGTGGAACGACAGCGCCATCGAGCACCAGGTATTTCTGCAGTCCGAGGCAACAGCCACGGAAGAGCGCGGCTCCGCTGAGGTGCGCAGCTATGAGGCGACGATCACTCACGAGGGCACCGCACCCCCGCAGTTCCTCTCCGCGACGATCAGCGGCGTCACCTACCACGAGCGGGCCCCGGTCATCATCATCACTCTGGTGCGGCCGGATGGAGGGGAAATCCGGCTGGCGAACATTGCGGTGACGGCACCGAGGCCGGGGGAAGAGGCACCCTATCAGCGGTTTTTCGACACCGAGGAGCGGGTTCTCCTTACGCAGGAGGATACGGCGGCCCAATCGATCGTCCAGTGGTTTGCCTCTGAATACCCCGAAGCTGATGAGGTTCAGAATGCCGGTGGCCAACTGAATGCGGCACTTTTTGGGGTTCCCGGCGAGGATGGGAAGATCGAGCCACTGCCTGGCGACTACACCGTTCTCACTCAGTTCGTTGTCGCAAACGGGGAAGACTCGCTGGAGGAAGTCGAAGTCATTTACGGGGGCACGGTTTTCGGCTGGATGGGAACCGACTCGCTGGGGAGGGATCTGTTCGAAGGGTTGCTCTATGGGTTCCCGGTGGCTCTGGTGATCGCGGCGCTAGCTTCGACCCTCTCCACCTTGATAGGCGCGTCACTGGGAATCATTAGTGGATATGCGGGTGGACGCACTGACACGCTTATTCAGCGAATGGCCGATATTATTTCGAACGTGCCGGTTCTTCCACTCCTGATCTTTCTCGTGTTCATCGTGGGCTCGAACCTGTATCTGATCATTCTGGTCCTGGTGGCGTTCAGTTGGACGGGTTTGACGATTCTCGTCCGATCGATGGTCCTGCAACTTCGCTCCGGCCAGCTTGTCGAGGCGGCCAAAGCGCTTGGCGCGTCGAACCGGCGCATCATGCTGCGACATATCTTTCCTCAGGTGGCGCCCTTTGTTGTGGCCCAGATGATCTTTTTCGCGCCCGGAGCTATTCTCGCTGAAGCGTCGCTCAGCTTCCTGGGACTCGTTGATCCATCGATACCGACGTGGGGGCAGATGCTCGAATCCGGGTTCAGAACGGGTGCGCTGTACGTTGGCTACTGGTGGTGGGTCATCCCACCCGGAGTGCTGATCATCATCACGGCGATGGCGTTCATGCTGCTGGCGCTTGGGATGGAACAGGTCGTCGATCCGCGCCTGCGAACCCCCGGCTGACACATCCATCGATCACAGGCATGCGCTCAGGGCATCGATCAAACGGTCGATGTCAGACTCATCATTGTAGGCCTGGAACGACGCTCGCAAGAACGATTGACCATTCCAGAAGACATGGGGCAACTCGACGCGGAATTCATCATACATTCGAGTCTTGAGGGGAAGAGGATCTTCGACCGGTACGGGAAAAGTCGTCATCTGCCCGAACCAGGAGCAGCTGTCCGGACAAATGTGTGGTAAGCCGGTCAATTCCGCCACGCGACTTCGCGCACGTGATGCCAGAATGTGTCCGCGATGCTGATTGTCTGACCAGCCAAGGTCCTGCTGGAAAGTTATCGCTGCCGGTATCGCGAGAAAGGGCGCAATGTCTCGAGTCCCCTGCCATTCGTTTCTGGATACGAAGGTGGATGGAGCAAGAACCCCGGTGGCCCCCCAACCCCAGCTGACGATCAGCGATTCGACCCAGAGTTGTTCCTCCGGCCTGACGTACAGAAAACCTGCGCCTTTTGGCGCGCAAAACCACTTGTGGAGATTGCCGGAATAGATATCGGCCCCGATTTCCTGCAGATCCAGCGGCAGATGACCGGGTGCATGCGCGCCGTCGACGATTGTCAGAATGCCATGCTCTCTCGCCCGATGACAGATCTCGTTGACGGGGAGAATGAGAGCAGTTGGAGAAGTGATATGGCTGAGGAAAATGGCCTTGGTGCGTTCGGTGACCTTTGACCAGAGGTCGTCGACGAGCGCACCAGCATCAGCGACCGGAAGGTCGATCGAATGCTTGATGAGCGATGCCCCTGATTTTGCCAGAAGCCATTCCCAGGCCATTGTATTGGCGCCATACTCGTGATTCGTGGTGAGGATTTCATCTCCCGGTTCCAGATCGAGAGAGCGAATGACGACATTGATGCCCCAGGTCGCATTCATGACCAGGGCGAGCGAGTCGGCGGGCGCATTGAGATAGACGCCAAGCGCCTCACGCACCGTCGCCAGCAGGTCTGGGGCCCTTCGTCCCAAAAATTCGACCGGCTGGCGCTCGAGTTCGATCTGCCATCGCTGGTAGTCCTCGAACACGGGGCGGGGGCATGCGCCAAATGACCCATGATTGAGAAACGTCACATCGGGATCGAGCAGAAAGAGGTCGCGAGTCGCCGGCTTGATCACGTCTCGGTGCACTCCTTCTCTCGCCGGGCCAGACCCGCGCATTGTCTCTGTCGGCTCGAACTGAGAATCTCCCCTGATTCCACGTGGCAGTATATCGTCGCAAAGCTGACTTTGAGGGAGTGGTTTTCATGGCAGGACAGACGATGCCTCGCGTCGCACTTGTGACGGGTGTGGGCAGGCGGGAAGGAATTGGCGCTGCAATAGGCCGAGGACTGGCGAAGGCCGGAATGACGCTGTGTCTCACATGGTGGGACGAGGCAAACAGCGCTGGCGGAGGGGGAGAGCCATTTGGCGAAGCCCTTGCACACGAGCTCGTTGCCGAGGGACACCGCGTGTTTGCTCGCCCGGCTGACCTGGGCGCCGTGTCCGAACCCGCCCGGCTGATCGCTGAGTTCAACGACCTGGCTGGGGAAATCAGCGTGGTGGTCAACAATGCAACGGTCTCCGAGCCTGCCGGGATCGATGACATGACCGTGGAATCACTCGATCGCCACCTCGCCGTCAACGTGCGAGGGATGGCGTTGCTCACCCAGGCATATGTTCGTCAGTTTCGGTCCGGCGAAGGAGGACGCATCGTGAACCTGACGTCCGGGCAAAGCCTTGGACCAATGCCGGATGAACTTGCATATGCCGCTTCGAAAGGGGCGGTCGAGGCGTTCACGACGTCGCTCAGCCCCGCTCTCATGGCCCGCGGAATCACGATAAACGCGGTCAATCCCGGACCCACCGACAACGGTTGGATGTCAGAAGAGGTGCGTCGACTGCTCCTGAGCCGGGCGCCGTCCGGGAGATTGAGTGTACCAGAGGACGCCGCCCGGCTCGTGGCGTTTCTGGCGTCGCCAGAGGCAGGCTGGATAACCGGCCAAATTATTCACTCAGAAGGCGGCTTCCTGCGCTGACAGGAGTTTGCGACATGGCACGGCTGCCGTTTTCGCCTAATCCTATGCCGATATAGGTCAAGCCCTCAGCGGCAGCGCGATGCCGGTCGAGAATGTTCCGGCCGTCGAAGATCACACCGTGACCGATCGTTGCCGCGATGCGCGCGTAATCGGGCATCTGGAATTCGCGCCATTCTGTGCAGATCGCCAGCGCATCCGCTCCGGTTAGCGCCTCCTCGGCGTCTGAGACGAGCGTCAATTCTCCTGAATCGATCTGAGCGGAGTAGATTCTCGCAGCTTCGTTCATGGCCGCCGGATCGTACGCGCGGACGACCGCTCCCGCACTCCACAATGCCTCCATGAGCGCCCGACTCGGCGCTTCACGCATATCGTCGGTATTCGGCTTGAACGAAAGACCCCATACGGCGATGGTCTTGCCGCGGAGCTGATGCGCAAAAAATGTGTCGATCTTGGTGAAGAGCACGTCTTTTTGCCGCTCGTTGACCTGATTGACCGCCCGCAGAAGCTGGGCGTCGTACCCGGCGCGATTCGCCTCTCGCTCGATCGACTGCACGTCCTTGGGGAAACAGGAACCGCCGTAACCGGCGCCGGGATAGATGAACGCATAACCGATGCGGGGATCGGAACCGATCCCCACGCGGACGCTCTCGATATCTACGCCGATGCGCTCGGCGATGTTGGCCATCTCGTTCATGAAGCTGATCTTCGTCGCCAAAATGGCGTTGGCCGCATATTTGGTGAACTCGGCCGAGCGCCGGTCCATGACGATCAACCGGTTGTGATTGCGGTTGAATGGCGCATACAGTGCGCGCATCGTGGAAATGGCAGTGTCGCTATCCGTACCGATGACGATACGGTCAGGTTTCTGGAAATCCTCCATGGCGGCGCCTTCCTTGAGGAATTCCGGATTCGACACGACTTCCACGTTGGCTCCAACGCGCCGCGCGCGGAGCTCACTGCGGATAATCGACTCGACATGGTCCCCGGTGCCCACCGGGACGGTTGATTTGTTGACAACCACGGCGTCCCGATTCAGGTGCTTGCCGATCGAACGGGCGACACTTTCCACTGCAGAGAGATCGGACGAACCGTCGGTTTTCGGTGGCGTCCCAACGCAGATGAATATGACATCGCCATGCGCGATACCAGCAGCGGCGTCGGTCGTGAAAATCAGCCTTTCCGCTCGTTGATTCGCATTCATCGTCTCCTGCAGCCGGGGTTCGAAAATCGGACATTCTCCGGCTTGAAGGCGGGACACTCGCTGAGCATCGATGTCCACACAGACGACATCATTGCCCGCAGCCGCGAAACACGCGCCCGTCACAAGTCCCACATACCCGGTGCCGAAGAGCGTGATTTGCACGAAAAAGTCCTTCTGCGAAATATCCGCGGAGAAAATCAAGGGGGTCCAAAAATACCCCCATCGGGTAGCGAAGTATACGATGGGCTATCGGTCGTCTGACGGCGCTCTAGAGCCAGTCCACGATGAGCGTTTCGATCGGACGACGCGCACGTCGAACAGGTTCCCGTGCCGCAACACCAACCGGCACAAGTGCATGCGGTATCAGGGAGGAGGGGAGTCCCAGCGTTTTGCGGACAAGGTCGGGACAGAAGAGCGGGGCGCACATCCACCCGGCGTCGTACCCGGCAACATACACGCTCAGCAAAAAGTTCTGGATCGCTGCCCCGAGACTTTGAATCGCCATGGTGGTTTCCGCGGTCTGCCGCTCATCATCGGGATAGTCTTCGAGGTCCGCAAGATAGAGACAGACCAGGACCACTACCGGGGCGTCTATGAGACGTGCCGTGCCCTTGATCAGTCGCGTTTCGACCGTTGCGGCGTCCTGATTGTCCAGCTCCAGTTGCCGTTGCCAGTCCGCGGCCATGGTTTCCGCCAGTCTCTCCCGCTCTGCTGGAGATTCGATGACCACAAAGCGCCAGGGTTGCGTTCCATGTGGTGATGGCGCCCACCCCGCTGCCTCGATCGCCGACTCGATCACCGCCTTGGGCACAGGATCCGTCAAGAACCCCCGCACCGAACGACGGCCGGTGATTGCCTCGTCGAGGCGAACTGTGCGCTGAGCGGGTGGTGTCGGCTGCGGTGCCTCGATCATGAGGCGAACGTCGGTATCAGATAGTCATCGGCGCGCTGAGTCCATTCGGGAAGTTCGGACGCCTCGCCAGTTGCCGAAGTCAGGCTGTACAGATAGATCGCGGCCGGCTCGTCATGTAGCACGCGACCAAGTTGCAAGCCAATCGCTGCCCGGGCACCCGGATCAGACTCGACCGACGACGCATCAATCAGCTCCTGTACGCTGGGATTGTCGTGGCGCGAGAGGAACCCACTGTTCGACACCACAAGGCTCAACAGCGTGTGCGGATCGAAGAGCGGGCGCCATGAGGCGAAACGCAGCGGCGAGGCGGCTGGATCAGTGCCCAGCCAGTAGTCACCGGAATTGAAGAGAGCCAGGTCCAGGCGGTTGACCGTCGTCCGGATGCCGGCATCGGTCAGCATCGCAGCAATCGCTTCGACAATGTCCGCTCTTTCGGTGATCGTGGCATCGAGCGAGGTATCGAACCCGTCTGGATAGCCAGCCTCGGCAAGCAGCCTGCGGGACATGTCCGGATCGTAGGCGTAGGGAGCAAGCCCGGCGTCGTAGCCAAGGCCGCCAGGCACAAAGAGGTTCGCCAGTCGTTGACCGTGACCCGCGAGGAGCGCGCCGATGATCGCGTCGACATCGACCGCGTAGTTCAGCGCCTGTCGGACGCGCACATCGGAGAATGGTTCCACATCAGTCGGAATGCGAATGAATGCGCACCCGGAGATCGGCGTCTGCAGGACACGATTGCCGCTCGATTCGACGGCGCCGATTTGATCGATTGGCACATTGCGGATGATGTGAGCGGTTCCGGAAAGGAGATCAGCAACGCGCGTGGTCGCATCGGACACAAATCGGTAATCGACCCGCTCCGCGATCGGCTGACCTTTTGGGCTCTCCGCGAAATAGTCGCTGTTGGCGGTGAGGCTGACGCGATCTCCCGGGGCGATCGACTCGAAGCGATAAGGTCCGGTACCCACAGGATTGGAGAAGAAGTCGTCCTTTCCTGAAGCTTCGGGCGGCAGCAAGCAGAGCCAGGCGGCGATCTGCGATGGCAACCATGGCGCTGGCGCGGAGAGGTGAAGATCGGCCGTGAGATCGTCCACGATTTCAACTGATTCGATGACGCTGAAGTTTCCGGCGACTTGGGACGCAGTCTCCTCGGCGGTGATATGCGCAATGGAAACCTCGATTGCGCGGGAATCAAGGGACTCGCCATTGTGAAAGGTGATTCCGGAGCGCAATACGACTCGGTAAGTCAGTGGGTCGATGAGTGTGAATGACTCAGCCAGAAGGGGCGTGACCGCGCCATCGGCGGAGTACTGCAGCAGCGAATCATAGATGCTGTGGACGACCGACCAGCCGTCGGCATCGTAGGTGGTCGCCGGATCGAGCGTGCCGGGTTCCGAGCCGAGGTCCAGGATGAGGTGATCCCGCCGCCCGTCCTGGGCGAAAGCCACTGGGAAATCGAGCGTGGCAAGAGCCGCGGATATCGCCGCTCCACCCATCAGCAGGGACCGTCTGTTCACCCGCGCGGCGGATCGAGGAGAGTGTGAGGTGATCGATGACATGCGTTCAGAAAGCTCCTTTACCGTGAAATGCGAAACCGTGGATCAAATTGGCGACGCAGACCGTCGCCGGTGAGATTGAGCGCGAGAACGGCCAGCGCAATCGCCGCGCCGGGGAAGGTCGGCACCCACCATGCGGCGAGCATTGCCTCCCGACCCTGGGAAACCATGCCGCCGAGGGTGATCGTGCTGGTGGGTACTCCGAGACCGAGATAGCTGAGGGCCGCTTCGAAAAGCATCACCGCGGCGATCTGCTGGGTGGCGATGACGATCACCGGCCCGCTGGCATTCGGCAGCAAATGCTTGCGCGCGATCCATGGACGCGACGCGCCTAATGCACGAGAGGCGTCGACAAAAGGAGCGTGCAACAAGGATCGCGTCGTGACCCTGACGACCCGCTGGTACGAAACCCAGCCCGTGAGTGATAGCACGCCGATCACAACCCATACCGACGGCCCAAAAATCGCGCTGGCGGCAAGCGCGAGAATGACGGCCGGGACAGCGATCTGGACGTTGGCCAGCAGTCCGACCAACCGGTCCACGAGTTGGCCTGATGTGGCCGTAAGCAGACCGAGCATCACGCCAATCGATCCGGCGACGAGGGTCACTGTCATGCCGATCAAGAATGAGAAGCGCATTCCCACCGCCATTCTGGCGAAGATATCCCGGCCAAGCTGATCGGTGCCGAATGGGTGCTCGAGGCTTCCGCCA
>JBFWRO010000092.1:0-8208 GCA_050248865.1 Thermomicrobiales bacterium
CTCTCGCGCGATCTTCAGCAGCTCGATCTCCCGTTCGTGGATTCGCGACCCCGGAATCGCCTCGATCAGGCTGACGTGGCTGTGCCCGTTCTCGACAATGCCTACGCCGAACGTCATATTCACGTGACTGATGCTGAAGCGACCAACTGCCGGAATGAGTCGATGGAACTCGGGAAAACCATGACTGTGAAAGACATCGGCGCCCTTCTGTTTTCCGAGACCGATCGCGATCATCTTCATCAGGCCCGATTCGATTGGGCCATGGAAATCGGTATGCGGCTTGATGCGACCGACCGGGATGACCACGTCGGCCTCGTAGGCGTTCTTGTCGAAGTGAACGGGGACATTCCCTTCGACGGTTCCGAGCTGCACTGTCTCCATGCTGGAAAGAATGGGGCAACCCATGGCTGCTTCAGTAACGCCATAGTGGGCGATCAGCGCTCGCTGCCCCTCGGCTGTGGCGCCGCCATGGCTCCCCATCGCAGGAACGATGAAGGGATTGCCGCCATGAGCCCGCACCTGATCGACAATGGCCCGGGTAATGTCGGCGATGCGGTGAATCCCCCGGGATCCGCAGGTAATCGCCACCCTCGCGCCAGGCGAGATCGTGTCGCCAATCCCGGGTTTCGAGAACTGCTCTGCCATTGCGGCGGGAATATCAGCGATCTCTTCGCTATTCAGTTCCTGCCGCACGAGTCGCCAGCGCGGCAACGTGCCCCGTACGAAGACGTTCAATCCGTCGAGTGACATCGATTCCTACTCCTGCCTGTGGCGGCGGGTGACAAGTCCCTCAGAAACCATACTCCCCCGTGCAAACGACCATGTCAACCTGAGAAGAATCCCGCATATGATTCTCCACTGTGATTCGATGCCAGTGAGTGAAGGTGAGAGGAATGGCGCTGCTCGAACAACTCGATGACGTAATCCGGGGAACGATGGAGCAGTGGGACGTCCCGGGAGTCTCTGTCGGTATTCTGCATGATGGGGCCGTGGAGTTTGCCGGGCACGGCATCGCAAATGTCGATACCGGCGCTCCGGTTGCTCCCGAGACGCTGTTTCAGATTGGTTCGATCAGCAAGGTGTTCACGGCCACGTTGTTGATGACCCTTGTCGATGAAGGGCGCCTCGATATCGAAGCGCCAGTCATCACCTACGTTCCCGAGCTCGTGCTGCGTGACCCCCAGGCGCGTGAACAGATTACGGTGCGCCACCTGTTGACGCACATGGCCGGGTTCTACGGAGACCGATTCGATGCCCATGGCGAAGGTGACGACGCGCTCCAGCGTGCAGTGGCGGCCTTTGCCGATCTGCCCCAGCAAACGCGCCCCGGCGAGCTCTGGACCTATTGCAATGCCGGAATCGACCTGCTTGGCAGGGCCATGGAGAATATTCTGGGAATGCCCTTCGAGCGGGCAATGAGCGAGCGTGTGCTCATCCCGATGGGCCTCGAATGGTCGACCTACTTCGCCAGGGAAGCAATCATGCATTCGGTTGCCGTGGGACACGCTGGGAGGGGAGGTGAACCGGTACAAACGGTATCGCCGTGGCCGGTGCCGCGCCGGACCAATCCCGCAGGGGGCGTCATTTCCAATGTCCTCGAGCTGTTGCGCTTTGCCGGCTGCCACATGAACGATGGACAACTGGGAGGAACGCGGATCATTTCCGCGAAAGCAGCGCAAGCGATGCGGACGATTCAGACACCCGCCGACTTCGGGCGCAGCTGGGGATTCGGCTGGTTGATGCGACAGGTCGGGTCGACGCACACCGTCGAGCACGGCGGGGCCACGAACGGCTTCACCGCCCGCTTGCTCACCGTGCCTGAGCGAATGTTTGCGATCGCCGTGCTGACGAATCACGATGATGGGGCCGCCGTGCACGGCGCGATCGTGGGAGCGGCCCTGAAGCGTTTTCTCGATCTCGAGGCGCCGGTGCCGGTGCCCGTGGAAATCGATCCAGCGTCGCTGGCGCGACTTCAGGGACGGTTCCGCCACGGACTGGCGGATATCGAGTTCAAGCTGGAAGGCGATGGTCTCGTCATGCGCCGTACCGACTTCGAGCCCTTCCGCAACGCAACCGATATTCACCCCGTGGCCCGGGTGCTCCCCATCTCGGCAACTGAAGTAATGGTTATGGATGGGCTCTTCGAGGGAGCTGTTGCGGAATTCTTCTGGAATGCCGATGGATCGCCGCGTTTCATCAGAATGGGCGGAAGATTGGGTCACCCGGTTGCCTGAGCGCGCCTACCCGTCCGGTTGAGCCGACGATTCACCGGATGGCGCGGGTCTCTCCCGTATCTCAGCCGGGTCGGCGACGAGTTCGCGGGCGTTGAGAGGATCGCCAAAGACGACCTGAACGACGCCATGATCCTGCATCGACGCCTCAGAGACTGGTGGAACGTCGCGCTGGCCGGTGGCCACGAGGGCCAGCCGCTGAATCACCTCATGGGCCCTGCCGTCCCAGATCAACCCTCCCGACAGCGCCGCGATCACTCTCGGCTCTCCGGGGGTGAAAATGATTCCCACGTCGTGAACGGCGTGTATCAGGTTGCCTGGCTTGTGCGCTGTGCTGAACCGCGAGTCCAGCAAGACGGGAATCCGGTCGTCGATCTCCTGATAGCGAAGAATGGACAGAATTTGTGCACTGACGTAGGGGCTGACGACCGTTCCCTGGAGCAGTCCGAGCTGATAGGCGGCCATATCCTTTGACGTTGTCAGGTTGACGGGACCAGCCGCCTCGAAGTTTTCTTCGATAAACTGGCGAGCGATGTCCACCTCCGCCTGCGTGCTGTCGGGGCCGGCCACTGGCGGCCAGAGCGACGTCGTTGTCGGATCGACATAAAAATATGTTTGCTCCATCCCCGACTCACGGGCCGTCTGCGTCAGTGAGTCCCAGTTCGTGTACCGCAACAATGCCCGCGCGGAGACATTGCTCGAATAGTCTCCGACGTAATAGAGCATGTCCCTGATGGTTGTGGTCGTCCCCACGTCCTCCGGTTTGAAAAAGGTATCGCCATCGACCCCTTCTTCGAAAAGCGCAGGCTCGAGAACGATTTCCTCGTCGAGGGATATCTCACCGTACTCCACCCGTTTCAGAATGTCCGCCATCACGACAAGTTTGTACAAGCTGGCTGTGATGAAGGGGACGGTCGAATTGCGGGAGTAGAGGACGGTGCCATCGCCATCGAGGATGACGACCCCGAACACTCCGTCCTCCTGATCGATCAGGTTGTCGGCGACTTGCGCCAGATCGGCTGGCCACTCGTCAGTGTAGGGAATCGGGGTATTGGTTGGCTCAGGCGTGTTCGTCGGCGTCGGTTGTGGCGTCGGTGAAACGCTGATCGATAGAGGAGTCTGCACGCCGGGCGTCTGCGTCAATTCCTGGGATACCGTGCGTCCCGGGCTTCCGCTTCCTGCTGCGCCGCAACCAGCAAGCATGAGAAGACACAATGCCGCAGCGGCGATTGCGCCACCTGCCTGTTCTTTGCGCGTCGAAATACGTGATTGTGAGTGCAATCGAGCCATCGTTCAGTTTTGGTCGTGGAGCATTCCGAAGAGCGCGATACAGCCACTATCGCTCTCCCATTCTGGTGCAGTCCGCAGCAACACGTTCCCCGTCACGCGTCAACATGTTCCGCGTCGATAGACATCACTGCGAAACGATGGAAGCGTACCATCCGGACTGGCGCAGACAAAGGTGAATCTTCCCGGTAGTCTCCCAGCTATGCGGATTCCGGTTCAACCGAAATAGGCGTCACACGCGTCCCCGTTGCCGTCGGGATCGAGATCATCACGCATTTCTGGATACGCGTCGAGAAATTCCTGAGCCTGATCCCTGGTATCGAAAAATGAGCAGACGAATTCCTCATCGGAATCGCTGATGGGCGTCTTCGTCCGATCGATGGAGCCGAATCCGGAATATCGTCGTCTTCCAGTTCAGGGTCGAGACTGACGGACGCGTCGCAGGCGGTCCACATCCCCCGGCCTTCGCTGATCGCCCCTGCCTCCGCCTCATCCAGCCGGTCCTGATATTTCAGGTTGGGAGGATAGTCCCGGGCCACCGCGTAGCCCTCTGCCACCAGTTGTTCATTGAGCAACACGATCTGGTGATCGTCGTTGCCGGAGACGTACCAGATGTAGCGGAGGAGTCTGTCGTTCGGATCGACAGGATCGAGGTCGCGCTCGACCCAGATCTCGTCGGCCGCGAGGAGGAGGCTCTCCAGTCGGTTCGTCGCTTCGTTGCCGTAACACTCCGGTTCATTGCCGAAGGAGTAGCTGTTTTCAGGGGTGTCGATGCCAATCAACCGGATGCGATCGCGATCGACTCGGGAACTCAGGTCGTAATCGACGTCCAGCGTATCGCCATCGATGACACGCACGAACTCGACCTGCACCGCATCTTCTGGAATCCGGTCTTCGTCGTTCTGTTGCGCATGGACAGTATTGCCGGCGATCCAGATACCTGTTGTCAGAGCGACGAGCAGTACTAGGCGAAAAAGGTGCGACACAATGCAATCCCTAGAGCAGCGAAGGGCCTTCGTGACTGACTCTAAGCATAAACGCTTCTCCCTCCTGCGATACGATTCGCAGATCAACCAGCAATCTTGCTGAACCTCCCAGGAGGAGCGTAGGTGTCAACCCAGATGCATGCTCAGAACAGACCCGAACTGCGGTCCATCACCGATGTTGCCGCTGACATCGGACTTCAACCCGATAATTTGATCCACTACGGTCCCTGGAAAGCGAAGATCCGGCTCGACCGGCCAACTCCATCGGCCGAAAAGCGCGCCCGGTACGTCGTCGTCACATCGATCTCCCCAACCCCCTTCGGCGAGGGGAAAACGACCATGTCGATCGGGCTGGCGCAGGGAGCCTGGAAGGCAGGCATCCGTTCGGTTGTCGCGTTGCGGCAACCCTCGCTCGGACCGTCCTTTGGCATCAAGGGCGGGGGCGCGGGAGGCGGGATGTCGACGCTCGAACCCGCGTCTGACATCAATATGCACTTCACGGGGGATGCCCACGCTGTCACCGCCGCGCACAACGCCTGTTCGGCATTTCTGGATAACCACCTGCACCAGGGGAACGCGCTGGGAATCGACCCGGCCACGATCACCTGGCCGCGTGTCATCGACATGAACGATCGTGCGTTGCGCTCGGTCACGCTTGGGCAGGGAGAGAAGAACGGACCATCCCGGCAAGGAGAATTCGAGATTACGGCCGCGTCCGAGGTCATGTCGATCCTGTCGGTTGCGACATCGTGGGAAGATCTGCGTAGCCGGCTGGCTTCGATTGTCGTGGGAGCGGATCAAAGCGGCCGGCCCGTGACAGCCGGCGACCTGCAGATTGCCGGAGGAATGGCGGCGCTGATGCGCGATGCCCTCCAGCCCAACCTCGTGCAAACCCGCGACGGCACCCCGGCTCTCCTGCACAGCGGTCCATTCGGCAACGTGGCCCTGGGCAATTCGTCGATTATCGCCGACAAGATCGCCCTCCAGATCAGCGATATGGTGATAACGGAGGCCGGGTTCGGCACCGACCTCGGTTTCGAAAAGTTCTGCAACGTGAAGTGCCGGATGAGCGGCTTGACGCCGGACGCCGCGGTTATCGTGGTGACGATCCGCAGCCTGAAGGCCCATTCCGGCCGTTTTGCCGTGCGGCCCGGCAAACCGCTCGACCCTGGTCTTGAGCGTGAGGATCTCGAAGCGCTCGAGCTCGGGCTGCCCAATCTGCTGAAACACATCGAGAACGTGCGCTGGTATGGCATCCCGGCGATCGTCGCCATCAATTCCTGGCCGAACGACACTCATCGTGAGATCGATCGGGTTACCGAAGCGGCGCGGTCGGCAGGAGCCGACATGACAATCGTTGCCGATGTCTTCGATCGTGGCGGGAATGGCGCAATCGATCTGGCGCTGGCCGTGCTGGCAGCCTCAGATCAGTCGACCGCGTTTCGTCACCTCTACGATCTGGACTGGAGCATTCGCGACAAAATCGAGCGAATCGCCACAGAAATGTACGGCGCCGATGGCGTTGACTTCGAGCCAGCCGCTCTCGACGCCATCGCCCGCTATGAAGCCACGGGACATGGCGCGCTGCCCATCTGCATGGCCAAGACGCAGTATTCGCTGTCCGGCAATGCCAGCCTCCTGGCCCGGCCATCGGGATTCCGGCTGACGATCCGGGATGTGCGGCTCTACGCCGGCGCCGGGTACCTCGTTCCGATTGCGGGAAACATCATGCTCATGCCGGGCCTTGGCAAGCAGCCCTCCGGGCTCGGGATCGACCTCCTGCCTGACGGATCGATCGTCGGCCTTTCGTGAGAATCAACCCGTCCATGGCTGGAGCTCGTTCGAAGAATTCGACTTTCGGACCATGGCATGGATGTCTCGCTTGCCCCTAAGATGATCCCGAAAGTCGGCGCCCCCGTCGCTCATGACGTGCCGCCGGCCTTCGACGTGTCGTGAGATGGCGAGACGTATCGCCATCGATCAGATCAGCACACTGAGGTGTGGTTGACTCGAGGAGGAACGCGAGTGGCGTCGTTGACAGCGTGGAAACTGAACACCGTTGATGGTGCGGAGAAATTGCTCGAGGTGCTCAAGCAATCGCAGTCGCAACAGATTCTGAAGATACAGGATGGTGCGATTGTCACCTGGGACGCGAGCAAGAAAAAGCCGAAAACTGAGCAACTGGTTGGCCTCGCCGGCGCCGGTGCACTCGGCGGAGCCTTCTGGGGCATGCTCTTTGGTCTGATCTTTCTGGTTCCTTTCGTCGGCATGGCAATTGGCGCGGCAATGGGCGCCCTGGCTGGTCACTTCTCGGACTACGGCATCGACGACAAGTTCATCGAGTCTGTGAAGGCCGAAGTCACGCCGGGAACCTCTGCGCTCTTTTTGCTGACGGAGAGCTCAGCGCCGGATCGTGTTATCGATGCGGTAAAGGCAGCCGGCCTCGAGCCGACCCTCATCGCCAGCAATCTCACCAAAGCGCAGGAAGACAGGTTGCGCGGCGACTTCGGCGACGAGTAATCATCGATCGCCAGAGATCGACGCTGGCAATGACAGTTGCCGGCACCCGCGCTGGATTCAGGCAGGCGGCGAATTCGCTGCCTGCCTGTTCCGTCCCTAGAACCTGACGTCCTGATAGCCCTTGAGACCAAGCATTGCTCTCGCTTCTTCCGGGCTGGCCACATCCAGCGAGAGCTCAGTCAGAATGCGGACGATCTTGGCCACCTGTTCGGCATTGCTGGTTGCCAGTTCTCCCTTGCCCAGATAGAGATTGTCCTCCAGCCCGACCCGCACATTGCCTCCCATGATCGCGCCCATGGTCACCAGGTTGAACTGGTGTCGCCCCGCGCCCAGAATCGACCAGACATAGTCGTCGCCAAAGAGCCGGTCCGCTGTTCGCTTCATATGCATCAGGTCCTCCGGATCCGGCCCGATGCCGCCCATAATGCCGAAAATCGTCTGCACGAGGAACGGCGTTTTGATCATCCCCTGCTCGAGGAAGTAGGCGAGATTGTAAAGATGTCCGACGTCGTAGCACTCGAACTCGAACCGCGTGCCATGCGTCTCACCCACCTCTTTCAATACCCATTCGATGTCCTTGTAGGTGTTCCGGAAGATGTAGTCGCGTGACGCTTCGAGATCGGGGGCTTCCCAGTCGTATTTGAACTCACTGATCCGGTTGGCGATGCCGAAGCGGCCGAAGTTCATCGAGCCCATGTTCAGCGAGCACATTTCCGGCGAGAACCGCCTCGCCGCGGCGGTGCGCTCATCCAGCGTCATCCCCTGCCCGCCACCGGTGGTGATATTCACCACAGCCTCGGTGCGTTCCTTGATCTCAGGAAGAAAGAGGGCGTACATATCGGGATCGGGGGTCGGTTTTCCCGTGTCCGGATTTCTGGCGTGTAAGTGCAGAATCGCGGCGCCCGCCTCGGCCGCTGCCACCGCATCGCCGGCAATCTGCTCCGGAGTCAGCGGCAAATAGGGTGACTGCGACGGCACATGCACCGCGCCCGTGACAGCGCACGTGACGATGACCTTTCTTCCACCTTTGGCCACGACGAATCCTTCCCTTCCACGTATCGACAATCGACTCAGCTTGCTGAAATTGTCGTGCATTTGACATGGTCATGATGCCTGATGATCCGGCAGAAGACCGGGCCGCGCCGGCGTCACGGCTGCCGGAAGCTCGCAGAGACGGTTCGCGT
>JBFWRO010000093.1:0-8165 GCA_050248865.1 Thermomicrobiales bacterium
CAGAAGGCAACACCAAGGAAGAGACCAGCTAACGGGGAATGATCCCACAGCAGCACCACGACGATGAATGCCATGGTGGCGATGAGCATCGAGGTGAAGACGATCACCGCGCCCCGTGAAGGCATCAGCGTTTCTTCTTCGGGAATCAATAGCGGCGGTGGCTGCGCGGGTTCAGAAGACATAAGAGGGCCTCATCGACGAAACGCCGATTCAGGTGGTAGCTTGACATGCCGGTGATGGTTCTACAACCAGGAACCGGACGGGTAATCGATTCGGGAGAGATGATGTCCGCGACAGAGTGGTTTTTGCTGGCGATGGTGATCGTGGTGCCTCTGATCATTGCCACAGGGGTGACGTTGTGGACATTGGAACAAGCGCTGAAGCGAAACAAAAAGTACCGGCGCGAGCAGGAAGCCGCGAAGGCAGCGAAATCAGCGGGATCGCGCCCGCCGGCGCAGGGTGAGGAGCCCGGGGCGTAGAATCCTCTGTGGCGTGGTGGTCTGCGACTCTGACGGCAGACTGAGAATTGAAAGGACGATCGGTGGCGGAAGCGCAGCGAACACTTGTGATTATCAAACCAGATGGCGTGCAGCGAAGTCTGATCGGGGAGATCATCAAACGCCTCGAGCAGCGAGGCCTGCGAATTCTGGGATTGCAGATCGGCACAATTGACGAAACGACGGCAAGAAAGCATTATGTAGAGCACGAGGGCAAGGGCTTCTACGATTCTCTGGTCAGCTACATCACGTCCGGACCGTCCGTAACGATGGTGCTGGAAGGTCCGGACGCGATCGCCGTGACGCGATCGACCGTGGGTGCGACGCGGCCCGCTGAGGCGGCGCCGGGGACGATTCGGGCGGATTACGGCTTAACCGTAGGAAGAAACCTGATTCACGCATCGGATAGTCCGACCAGCGCCGAGCGCGAGGTCGAGCTGTTCTTTGGTGGTGGAGCGCTTGCCAGCTACACCAGAGACATCGACCGTTGGATCCTGGATGAATAGCTGACCATTGCGGCTGCGGCCGTTTCACGTGAAACACACCAGGCGGGGGCGCTCGATAAAGGCGCCCCCGTTTTCGACGTCGTGTGGCCGCCCTGGTTCAGGTGTCCGTGATGTGAATGATGCGAGGAAGGGTGTTCCAGCGGGAGAAAAGCTCGCCGAGCAAATTGCGCAACGTTTGATCAGAGACATCAGGCGTCAGGCGGCGTCTGTCGTTGAAGGGCATCCCCGCGTACTTTTCGCGTCCGGCGCTGGCTCTGGCATCCGTGCGGGAGGAACGGGCCGTGATCTCCGCATAGACGGCCGTACCGTCGGAGACGAAGTGCAGCGCGTGGCTCGGATCGAGCATCAGGCCAACGGCTCCCCGTTCGGGCTCGTCGATCACCTTGGGATAGCCCGCCGGGGTGCGGTGGGCATATTCCTGAGCGGCGAGCTCAAGCATGGGCAGCACTCGATCGCGTATCGAGATGAGGTGTTCTGCAGGCACTGTTTTCACTCCCGGTGGCACGGCCGAATCGCTATTCCCGCATGCTTGCCGATTATGCGGCGTGACGTATGCAATGTCCAACGCTCGAACAGACGGCGCCAGTGTGTTTCACGTGAAACACTCGAAAACCTCAGCCCTCCCGGACCAGTGCTCTGTTTTCCTCTGAAAGCAGGCTGGCGCGAGGGGTCATCTGACCGGCGTACTTGTTGTTGACTTTCTTGCTGTAGGGGGTCAGGACCGGTGAGCTGACAGTTTCGAACGAGAATGCGCAAATTCGCATCCCGGGATACAGCGCGACGGCCATTCGCCCGAGGTTGCTGAGCTCCATGGTGGCGGTGCCGATCCAGCCAGGTTCAAATACGGCGGCAGTGGAGTGGACCGTGATGCCCAGGCGCGCGATCGACGACCGACCCTCCAGGCGACCGAGGAGATCATCCGGGAGTTCGAGGCGCTCGATCGTCGAAGCGAGGGCGAAATCGCCTGGCTGCATGATGAAGGGCTCATCCTCGCCGACTTCGATGGTGCGCATCGCGTCGCCGATGGATTGGGGGTGGCGGGGATCGATGAAGCTGTAGCGTGAATGCTCGAAGACCATGAATGTGGTCCCGAGGCGGAAATCGACGGAAACCGAGCCGAGCTGGGTGGCCAGATCGGGGGATGGATCGATGCGAATCCGACCGCTTTCGAGGGCTTTCATGATATCGCGATCGGATAGCACCATTGTTTTTCCTCTTTCAGAGTGGTGGTCTGCCGTTTGCCCGCTAGACGAGCCGGGCACACAGTACGTCGCGGTAGATATTGCGTCAAATTGGCGTGGGCGGGGCGGCGTTACCCGTACAGAAACCATGCATCGCGGGAATAGATGAGCTGGGACCAGATAGCCTCGTTGGCGTAGAGATCGATCTCGGTGAGCACTGTTCGACGCTCCTGATCCACGGCAACCCGCCAACCAGCGAAGATCTCGGTCCAGGGTTGACCAGTGACGAAGCTGGCCTGCGACTCGAGTGTGAGCAGGGTCCGGCGGGCCGCGAGGTCAGCTTCTTCGAGCGAAAGGAAATGACGGGTGGCCACGAGTGTCGAACCAGAGGCCGTGACCTCGACATTGGAGGCCATGAGGTCGTTTTCGGGAACGGCCGGGCCTGACACGAATCCGATCAAGCCCATCAACGGAATGGGACCCGGCTCAGGCATCTCGCCGAATTCCAGGCCATTCTCGCCGGATTGCACCAGCGGCATCGTTGACGCAAAGGAGCCGGCGGAAAGAATGATGGCGCCAGCGAGCGGATCCGACACCGCGCCGACGATGTTCTGCACGATGGGATCTGCGCCCAGCGACGTGATTTGACCATCGTGGGCCTCGATCATGAGCGTGAGGGCATCGAGGGTCGGGGCATAGAAAAGGAGGCCGTCGTCCAGAAGCACGGCATTTAGTGCACTTCTGATTGTCACTCGGCCAATCTCGGAGGTGAGGTCCATCTCGCCATCGGGAGACAGGGAGGCGACAGATACGCCGTCGAGGTCGAGTTGCTGGTAGCCCTGCGTGTTCCATGCGTTTTGCAGCATCTGGACATCGAAAGATCCGCGGAGGGCCGTGAGAATACCGGAAGATGACATAACGAATGCGGACTGATCAATTTGATCGATCGTCCAGCCCAGGAGGCCGAGAGGATCGTCGGTGCGGAACGTCGAAACCATCAGGTCGCTGGCTGGGACGGGAAGCGTCGCCTGGGCAAAGGCGCGAGCTTTCTCCGTAGGGTCGGCAATATCGTTGAGGTCGAGACCGACGCTCTGCAGGCGATTGGCGAAATCGCCAAAGGTCAGGAGGTCCGATCCCTGACTGGCGTTTTCTGAGAGCTGTGTCAGCGGGAAGCAGCTGGCGAACTCGAGCAGGGTGGCGTTCGGCGAGGAGTTGCCGGTGTCAGGGGTTTGCGCCGCCCATCCGCTGCCGGGCGTGACGAACGTCGTTGCTTGACTGGACAGGAGGACCGCTCCGGAGGTGCGCAGCATCTGGCGTCGTGTCAGTCGCATGGTCGAGGACTCCTGGTCGTGGTGCTAACTAGGACCCGGCTGTTTCGGCTCGCTCAGTGACGGAGGACTCGAACCCATTCAGCCGGGAGAAGAGGGGCAATCGTGATTGAAAACTTTCGGGCATGGCATCCGGCGAGCGGAATGCCGCGGACACGCTTGCCCCGGCATGAATGCGCTCGATCGTCTCTGCGAGAAGTGGAGCGACAGAGAGCTCAGTCACTTTTTCGATTCGCCGGTCGGGGGGATGAGCAATGGTGTTGGAGACGACGACCTCGCGAATCCTGCTGGCCTGGAGGCGCTCGATCGCAGGTCCGGAAAAGACGGCATGGGTGCAACCGGCATAGACCTCTGCTGCGCCGTGATCGAAGCACACCTGGGCTGCCTGGGAGATCGAACCAGCGGTGTCGATTTCATCGTCGATGATCACGACCTGGGCGTCTTCCACCGACCCGATCAGGTTGAGGACTTCGCTGCGGTCGGCGTTGCCGACGCGGCGTTTTTCGATGATCGCCAGGGGAGCGTCGAGAAATTCGGCGAAATTGCGAGCGCGTTTGGTATTCCCGAGGTCCGGCGAGACGACAACCGGGTTATCGAGGCGCAGTTGCTGAAAGTACCGGCAAAGGAGGGGCATGGCCGTCATTTCGTCGACCGGAATGTCGAAGAATCCCTGGATCTGACCAGCATGGAGATCGATGGAGAGGACCCTGTCCGCGCCCGAGGTGCCGATTAGCTTGGCGACGAGCCGCGCGGTAATCGGTACGCGAGGCTGGTCTTTCTTGTCGGTTCGGCCATAGCCAAAATAGGGAATCACGGCGGTGATCCGGCCAGCCGACGCGCGCTTGAGCGTGTCGATCATGATCAGGAGCTCCATGATCGAATCGTTTATGGGGTTGGCAAACGATTGCACCACAAAGACATCGTGATCGCGGACGCTTTCACCGATGCGGACGAAGGTATTGTCGTTACTGAATTTGAAAACTTCGGCTTTGCCTTGCGGGAGGCCCAGGTATTCACATATCTCGGCTGTCAGGCCGAGGTTGGAATTGCCACCGAAAATGGTCAGCTGATCGAACAGTCTGGCCACTTTCCACACCTCCAATGACCGTGCCAACCGGCGTCGAGCCGAATTTATATTCTGCCATGTTCGGCGGCATTACGCTCAGGGAGCCCCCGAGCTCGAAGCGCATCAGGACCCGGCCGGGCTGTCCTGACGTTTTGTCAGTGTTCCGGCGCCTTCGCGCTCGATGAGCGCGAGCGCGGCTTTGGCGGCGTCTTCTTCGGCGAGGCGCTTGCTCGAACCAGAGCCGGTTGCGAGGAACTCGCCATCGAATCTGACCTCCACCGTGAAGTGCCGGGCGTGGGCAGGCCCTTCGGCGTCGATCGTTCGATACGAGGGAGCTCGCCGGTACAGATTCTGCGTGAGCTCCTGAAGCTGACCCTTGGGATTCGAGGCGTCGACGCCAGCGAGAACGGCTCCGAGGTCGCGCTTCAATTGCCGGTTGAAGAATTCCCTGGCGACCCTGCCACCGCGGTCGAGATAGATGGCGCCGATGAGTGCTTCGTATGCGCCGGCCAGAATGCGATCGCGACCACTGGCAGAGGCACGCTCGCCAGGCGCCATATACATGTATTGATCGAGCTCGATTTCCTGTGCCCAGGAGGCGAGCTGCTCGGTGCGGACGATCGCGGAGCGGCGCCGGGTCAGGACGCCTTCCGGCTCATTCGGATAGCGGCGGTAGAGCTCTTCCGCGGCATAGGCGCCAATCAGCGCGTCGCCGAGAAACTCCAGCCGCTCATTCGGCTCGGCCGCTGGGTGGTCGCTGGAGAACGCGACTCCTGTCGCCGAGCGGTGAGTGAGGGCCGTGCGATAAAAATCGAGGTTTCGGCCTTCGATGCGGAGAGCGGCCAACAGCCGCTCCGGATTCGAGGCCGAGAGGGATGCTGGAGGTACAGACGGTGATGTAGCGGTTCGCGGTTTTCGCGCCACGATTCGATCCTGTAACGAACGACGCAAGGGTTATTCGGCCCGGGCAAGCGCCTGCGGGAGATCGATGCGGATTCTGGAGGCGATTTCGTGGAGACGGTCCCAGTCTACGGAAACATGGTAAACATAGGATGTTTCATCGACCTGCTCGGTGCGGGAACCAGCCAGGCCAAAGCTGACGAGGTAGCGAATGAGCGCGTCGGCGATGCTGTTCTCGATAGGGTCCTGGTCGCTGAGCCGTAGTTCGCCGTTGCCGTTCTGGCTGAGCTGCCAGGCAGTCGAGAGACCAGCGCGGAAGGACTCGCGCATCTGCCGGGCGTGATCCGTTTCGCGGACGACGACCTGATTCTTGGTGTTTTCGATGGCCTCGCCCTCCTCGGACGCATTGGCGGTGAGGTCGACGTCGATCAATTCGTCCTTCATGACATATTGCCGCACGATATGGTCGTACAGCTTATCCAGTTCGTCCGCCAATCGTCGATTCCCTCCGCAGCATTCGCGAAATGTCCTGTGCAGATCGTGGGCCGTCGAACGATGTCCATATCGGGTGATATTCGGACCTCGTTGGAATCGGCCGCTGGCAGGCACGCTCGACCGACGCTGTGACGGAAGTGCCTGCCCATGATTTCCCGGGAATTATACGTTGCGGCGCGTGGCGGACCATTTCTGCAGACCGCCGGCAATGAGGTCCATGCCACTTTGGAGAGAGATCGCGCCATCTGCACCGGTGGGATTGACGGAAACGACACCGAAGGCGACGACATTGCCGTGACGAATGGCGGTTTCGACGATGGCGAGCGTTTGGTGGACCGCGAGACCATCGGGTTCGGCTGTGGGGTGGTTGGGCTGCAGCGAGACGTCGAGGATGTCGGCATCGATATGCACATAGAGCGCGTCGACCGAGCTGGCAAAGCCGGCGATGCGGCGGAGGGCGTCGGGTTCATGCAGGCGAACGATGTGGACGTCGGTCGCGCGGATGAGCTGCTCTTCCTCGGGATCGAGATTGCGGACATCGACCATCATGATGCGATTCGTCGGCAAGGGGGCGGACATTCCTGCACCGTCACGCCATTTGGGGTGGCAGAGGCCGGCAACCACGGCGACGGGCATGCCGCCGAGCATACCGGAGCGGGTAGTTCGCGGGGTGTTGAAGTCGCCGTGGGCATCGAGCCAGAGAAGTCCAAGCCGGGTCTGGGGTGGGAGTGCCTGTTGGAGGCCGCCGATCATGCCGGGGAGGTGGCTGCAGGTGCCGCCCATCAATACGGGGAAAGAACCTGCGGACAGGGCGGTGCGAACCGCGCCGGCAATCGAGCCGTTGAAGGTTCCGAGAGCGGCGATACGGTCGGGATCGTCGACTGGATCCGGCTTCTCGATGCGGTCGATCGCCAGGCCAAGCTGCATGATGCGATCCGTGATGCCAGCCGCCATGAGCGCCGATGCGGCGGCCGGCAGACCAGAGAGGTGACCATCGCCAGCGGGTAACGATTCGACGGTTTCCGGAGTGATGAGCGTTATGTGTATCACAACCAGTGTCCTTCCCAGGCAGAGAGCGAACGTCGTGCGAGTATGGCCGATTCCCCAGGGTCCGCGCGGAACGTTTCGGCAACGAGCATCGCGCCGGACCACGGCGATGGCATGCGCACCGGAAACTGCAGAGCGTTCTTCGTGCGCGGCTGAGAAGCTCGTCATTTTGCCCGATCGGGGCCGGGTACGGCGTGTCTCTGCTGCTACAATCGAGGCGAGAACCCATTAGTCGGAGGTCCACCATGGTTGCCGCCACTTTATTGAACCGGCCCCTCACGTTTGCGGATATCGCGGATCTTCCGGACGACGGAATGCGCCACGAGCTGATTGGGGGAGAGCTCTATATGACGCCAGCGCCGAGCACGAAGCACCAGCGGGTCGTTGGGCGGCTTTTCCGGTTGCTTTCCGAGTATGTGGAGCAACGGAACATTGGAGAAGTCATTATCGCTCCCTTCGATGTCCACTTCGACGATTTCAACGTCGTCGAGCCGGACATTATCGTGGTGGGGAGCTCATCAGCTGGGACGTTGGATGACGCCGGGCTGCAGGGACCGCCGTCTTTGTGCGTCGAAGTTCTGTCACCTGGCACGCGAGGATTGGATCTCGTGAAAAAGCATCTGCTCTACGCCCGGTTCGGCGTGCCCGAGTACTGGGTGGTCGATCCCGATCTGGAGCAGATCACGGTCTCTCAGATCATCGAGGGGAAATACGTCGCGGTGGAGAGCGCAGACGGCGTCGCGCGATCGCTCGTGTTTCCCGGGCTGCTGATCGATCCGGCCGGCATTTCGAGCCCGCCGGGAGGGGAATAGCCGGCAAGGCTGCATGACTGAAGTGCGGCTCGCCGGCGGGCCGGGCTTGTGAGCAGAATGACTCACACCTGAAACCCCCTCGATTCGAGACACGTGTTCGGCAGGCGAAGCATTTTCCAGCCGGGAACGGCGGAGAACGCAGTCGATGCGCATCATCGTTCGCGGCTGGGCGTTGGAGCGGAGTTGCCCGACGCCCTTTTTTGTCCTAGGCTCAGATCAACAATCGAAGATCGACCAACGGGAGTCCGGGGCGCCGGGCTGAGAGGGTGGAGCGTCCACCGACCGTCGCACCTGATCGGGATCATGCCCGCGCAGGGATGGACTGTATTGACA
>JBFWRO010000094.1:0-8149 GCA_050248865.1 Thermomicrobiales bacterium
GTAACCTCCAGCCTGGCATCCGGCGCTCGTCGACACCATCGCGAGAGCCAGCGCATGGAAGTCATGTGCTGGTGTGTGCATGGCAATTCCGGTGTCCACCGCGCCACTTACACATTTATAGCGTCCGGTGCATGACGCACGTGACTCTTTCGCACCAGGCGTCATCACAATCTCGTGTCAACCGCGTCCTGCAGCGACTGGCAACCGTCCCCGCGGTCGACCGAGGGACGCGATGCGACCCCGATCGGCGCGAGCGCACCGCCAGCTCCCCATAGCAGTCGCCTCGAATCTGGGTGGGATTGTCTTCCGGCTTGCTGGAACTGGTACGAGATTGACACGCCGCAACGGTGACTGCGACCTCGCTTGTCACGCGTCACGCTTTACGATCAATGAGATTCAGGGGGAATTCAGGTCCGCACGGCGAGGCATGGTCTGTCACAACCGTCCAGCCACTATCGCAACCGCCCGAAAGGTATACCTGTGGATGCCGACCGATTCGATGAACTTACGCGCATGCTGACACATCCATTCTCCAGGCGCACCGCGGTTGGCACGGCTGCGGTCGGTCTAGCCCTGGCTCGCACTGGCCATGTGTCCGCCCGGCAGGCCATGTCGGATGCGACGCCCGAACCGGATGAAAAACCGGTCTTCCTCTTCGTCCAGACTGCCCTACTTGGCCGGGCCGTGATGAACTCCGACGCCGGCTCGCCCACGGCAAATGGCACGCCTGTAGCCGGCGGCGGAGCGAGCTACTTGCTCACCCTCGAGGGCCATAGCGGCCAGACGATCTACTTCTCCGACCGGCCCGATCGTATCGTCGGCGCGATGCCCACCGAGGATTTTCTCGAAAATCTCGGCTTCACCCCGGTCAATCCACCGAACGCCGCGCTGGTCGCGGAGTTCGCCGTGGGCGACGGGGTGGTGGTGCTGAAGTTGATCAATCCCACGTATGACGCCGAGACCCGCACGGTGACCTATGGCGTCGAGTTGCTGGAAGGCTTCGCCGGAGAGAACCTGGAGCCAGTGACCCGGGAGCAGGTGGAGGCGCGACTGCCCGCGGAATTCGGTTCAGCGGCGCTGTTCATCGACGACTGCCCCAACTACACCGGCTGCTCGGTTGAGGTCTGTGCATCCGTTGTGGTTCCTGGAGGCGAGCCGGAGGTGTACTGCTGGGCCGAGAGTGTCGGTCCAATCCCCACTGGTCCCTACAAGGCATGCTTCACGCCGGACAAACTCTCATGCACGCCGTGCGATACCACGCTGGAAAAGCTGACTGTCATGTGCAACAGCGCATACCTGGCGGTCTGCGAAGACCGCTGCGTCCCGTCCTAGCTTCCAAGGCGACGGGCGGGTGCTCTCGGGAAGGTGGCAACCATTGATGAGCCTTGGAAAATACTGATTGGGCGCCGTAACTGGAAAGCAAAGATTGGCGATCGACTCGCCGATCGCGATCGGAAAGGATGAAAGGACAAGCGGCTATGGACACCACGCGTTTCGATGACCTGGCTCGCCGGCTGGGGGGTCGCGCATCCCGCCGCACCGCGCTGGGCGCCGCCCTGGCTGGTCTGGCTCTGCCCCACACCGGCCACGCAAGTGTCCAGGATGCGCCCCGGGATGCCACGCCGCAAACCGACGAGGACCCAGTCTTCCTCTTTGTGCAAACCGCGGCCTCTGGTCGAGGCGAGGTTAATCCCGCCGCCGGCACCCCCACCGCCGACGGGACACCCACGCCGGGCGGTGGCGCCCCCATGCTGCTCACGCTGGAAGGCCACTCCGGCCAGACCATCTACTTCTCCGACCGGCCCGATCGTATCGTCGGCGCCGCACCCACTCAGGACTTCCTCGACGGGCTGGGCTTCACGCCGGCGAACCCGCCGAACGCCGCGCTGGTGGCCGAATTCAAGGCCGGGGACGGCGTGATCGTACTGGAGCTGATCGCGCCGGTCTACGACGAGGCAACCGGCACATTGACTTACGGCGTCGAGGAACTGGCGACGTATGCGGGGGATAACCTTGCCCCAGTCATGAGAGAGCAACTCGTCGAACGGTTGCCGGCCGAATTCGGCCCGTCGGCTCTGTTCATCGACGACTGCGGCGCCTACGCGAATTGTTATTACACCTCGTACACGTGGGAACAGCGCTACGAATACCACCTTTGCGGCCCCATTCCAGGCGGTCCCTACAAAGAGTGCTGGAACCTGTTCGAATGGGGGTGCGTGCCCTGCAAGCATGCCTGGACATATGACGAACTCGTGGCGACGTGCCAGAGCGCCTATACCTACGAATGCAGATACCCGGGGGCTTGAGGCGTCGCCGGAATCGGTTCGGCCCTGCGCTCAACACGCGCTGAAGCTGGCGGAGGAAAGGTATCTACAGACGCATGCACGTCTCCACGATCCAGGGTAATCCCGTCGTGATCGACCCGATCTAGTACCGAGCAAGAGCCAGCATTCATCAGAAACCGGATCATTCGAATCAGTTCAGAAAGGAAGGATGCACATGGCCGACCAACGATCACACGAACATCTGCCCGGACCAGGCATTGCCGACGGGGGGACGGTTTGGACACCACCAGGCGCGACCCGTCGCGATGCGCTTCGCCTGATTGGCGGCGGAGCAACCCTTGCGGCCCTAATGACGTCCCGTCTGCAAGGCGGCGCGCTGGCCGAGGACGCTTCGCCAGTCGCGGATGATGATTCGAAAGTGGGACTCTACGTCGTGATGCGGACCCGAACAGTCAAGGCGGATATGTCAATCGATGCATTGACCGCCGCGCTGACCGAAGATCTTGTCCCGCTGATTCGCGAAATCCCCGGATTCGTCGAGTACTACGTCGTTCAGAACTTCGAGACGCGGGAGCGGACCGGGGTCAGCATCTTCGCCGACAAGGAAGGCGCCGACGAGTCGACACGCATAGCGGGCGAGTACATCGCCAGCCAGGGACTGTCCGACTTTTACGAGAGCGCCGATCCGGTCGTTCACGAAGGGACGATCGTCACATTCGCAGCATAAATTGTGCGGCGTGATACGTCGCGCTGCAGCCTTCCGCTCCCTGCTGCGTGACTTGATCGATGACCTGTCGCACGGGCGTCGCTCGACACAGGAGGAACTGGCAATGAACAAACGCAACCGTCAAGTGCATCCGGACGCCAGCGCCGTGCCGTCGCTGGCGGTGTCGCGCCGCCGTGTTCTCGCAGGAATGGCAGGAGGGGCCATGGCAGGTATGCCGATCGCGGCGGCAGTCCTGAGCGGGATCGTCGCGGCGCCCGTGGCTTCGGTCTCCGCGAACCAGGCGCTCGATTCGCTGCCCTCCTGGAACGAGGGGCCAGCGAAACAGGCGCTTCTCGATTTCCTCGAGTCCGTCGCCGATCCCGCCGCGACATTCTATGTGCCCCCGGAGGATCGGATCGCGACCTTCGACGTGGATGGAACCCTCTGGTGCGAGATGTCATACCCGCCCCAGATCTATTTCATGCTGGACCACATCCGCCAGCAGGCGGAGGCGCATCCCGAGCTGCGGACCGTTCAGCCATACAAGGCGGTCTGGGAGGAAGACTCCAGCTACTTCGCCGCCGCCGCTGAGGCCGAGGCCGGGAGCGATGTCGAAACCCTGCAACGGCTCTCCGAAGAGCTGATGGCGCCCTTCTCCGGTCTGACTCCGGCCGAGTACGAAACCATCGTGCGGGCGTTCTTCGACCAGTCGCTACACCCCGAGTTGCAGGTCCCATATCGGCAGATCATCTACCAGCCGATGGTGGAGCTGATCCAGGTGCTCCAGGCCAACGCCTTCGATGTCTACGTGGTCACAGGGAGCGGTCGCGACTTCATCCGGGTGATCTCGGAGCCGTACTTTGGGATCTCTCGGGCCAACGTTATCGGCAGCAGCATCGACCTGGCCTATCAGACGGACGAGGAGGGTGGCGTGCTGGTCCGGCAGAACACCCTCGATGAGCCGTTCGACAACGGGCCCGGCAAGCCGATCCGCATCGAAATGCAGATCGGCCGGCAGCCGATTCTCGTCGGGGGCAACTCAGACGGGGATGTCGCTATGCTGGCCTACGCGCAGGGACAGCACAGCCAGTTTCTCGGGCTGCTCGTGCATCACGACGATGCCGACCGTGAGTACGCCTACGACAGGGGAGCCGAGACGGCGCTCCAGCTCGCCGTGGACCACAACTGGGTCGTCGCGAGCATGAAGGAGGACTTCGGGGAGGTATTCGTCCCCGCCGCACCTTGACCCGGGCAGGAACTGAATCAATACGGAAACATTGTCATACAGCAGTTACAGCGAAGGGAGAAGGAGATGCCGAGAATTGTTGTAGTCGTGATCGCCCTTTTACTCATCGGCTTGCACATTCCCACCGCGCTGGCAGAGGGTGAGGCAACACCTGGCGCCTCGCCGCCACCGATGGAAGTGTTCCTCGAGCAAATCATGACGGGTCAGGCCTGCGCTTGGACAGTCGAGATTGCCCCGACGAGCAACGCCCTCAATGCCGCCTATCCTGAAACGCATGCCAGCTACTTCGTCATGCCGTACGTGCTCTCCCCTGGGGAGAGTCTGATTCTCGAGGGGACATATCCCTTCGCCCGGTTTTTCTCGATCGTGACGTATTACCGCGACCTGGGCCCGCAGGGCACCGGCTTGGAACTGCTTGGCTGGCTGCCGGATTTTGCGATCGTGCCGGACGCGGGCAGCGCCAACCCGTCGGTCGATGCCACCGCCTCGACCGACCCCTCCCAGCGGAGCTGGACCATTGAGGTGACCGGCACGGCATCGGCCAGTTCAGAGCCGGTTGTTGCCACGCCGGTCGAGGGGCGGAACGTGCTTCCGGGCATGTCCGCGGACATCGAGAACTCGATTGGAGTCATGGCGATGCGAGTCTATCTGCCGGAAGATGCCAGTGACACGACAGGAGGGGTCGGCTTGCCCTCCCTGACCCTGGTCGATGAATCCAATGGAAGTCGGCCGCTCACTCCCTGTACAGCGGAAGAACGGCAGATCTGGAAACAGTTCTTCACGCCCTTCCTCGAGCAGATTATCGAAGCAGCCCCGCCTCTCCCCCTGCCGCAGAGCGTCGACGCGCCGCCCGACTGGGTGCAGAACCGGTTTCCCGGGCTTGGCACCAATCCCGACAACCGTTACCTGATGACACCGGTCGCCTGGACTCCGGGTCGGATCGTGGTCATTCGCGGCCAAGCGCCGACGTTCCCCAATACCCTGGCAGGCGACCCGCAGACCACTGCAGCGGACTTGCGTTACTGGTCATTCTGTACCGGCTCGAATGTCAACCCGCTAGTGACGACTGCCTGCGTCGCCGACTTCGAGATTCCGCTTGACGATGATGGCTTCTACACGGTCGTGGTCTCTCAGCCGGAGGATCAGCCGGCCAATGCCACCGTCGAGAATGGGGTTTCCTGGCTGCAGGGAGCCCCTCCCAACCAGCCAGATCTGCTCTTCCTGCGGCACATGCTGCCATCGGACGCGTTCTTTGATCAGTCGGTCTGGGCCGTGCCCGAGCAGACCTCCGGTGTCGCTGAGGAGATCATGGGGCCGTACTTCCCCCAGACGGTCTATTGCGACACAGCTACGTTCGAGGAGGGCGGAGCGGAGGCCTGCTTCTCCCTGAGCGCCACGCCAGCTGCGGAGTCATAACAACACCCAATGGGTGACGGGCAATGCCGCCCGTCACCCTCGGAAATGGAGTCAACGGCCATGCGAAAACTACTCATTCTGCTGATCACACTTTCGTTTGTGCTCGGCGGCATTTCGGTCACGATGGCGCAGAATGCGACGCCACAACCCACTGGAGGCGACGCCCGAACACTTCTCGAGCGCACCGCGCGGGGTGATGTCTGCGCCTGGCCCGTGGCGCTTTCGGTCGAGACAATGAATGTCTATTATCCCGAGACGAACGCGGTTTACTTCCTGTCCCCCTATATTCTGTCTGCCGGTCAGACCCTTGTCATCGAGGGCGCGTTTCCGCTTGCCCGGTTTTCGTCGCTGACGACCTATTACGGGACGGCGGCGGGAGCGGCAGGTCTGGAAGTGCTCGGGTGGCTGCCGGACCACGCAATCGAGGCAGAGGAGGGAAGCGCCAATCCTGCCACCACCATCGATGTGTCCTCGGATATCGGGCAGCGGCGCTGGACGGTGCGGGTCACAGAGACAGGACCCGGGGACCTCGACCTGAGCGAAATCAGGCCTAGCGCGTCCAATACGCTCCCCGCTCACCCGGAAGGTTTCGAAGGAGTCCTCGGGATCCTTGTCATGCGCATTTACGTGCCGGACGATCCCGCCGATCCAACGGGTGGGGTCGGTCTGCCGACTTTGCGTCTGGAAAATGCTTCCAGCGAATCCCGTCAGTTGGGCGAGTGCAGTGCGGAGGACGCGAGCGCCTGGTCTGCTTTTATCGGCACCCGGGCCCACCAACTTGCCGAGTCCGCCGTTCCGCCCCCCCTTCCCTCGGATGACGGGTCGGACCCGGAGTTCCGCCGGCTGATTTTCGAGGGCCTCGCACCCAATCCCGATGCAGCTTATCTGGCCGCTCCCGTTAAGTGGGAACCAGGACGCATCGTCGTCATTCGCGGAATGGCGCCAACCGCGCCAGACACCCGCGCAGGGGCATCCCAGGCGGAACCATCGGAACTGCGCTACTTCTCATTTTGCACGGGGTCCAACATCATTCCGTATCCCGCCGCAGGCTGCATTCCCGATTTCGAGATTCCGATTGCATCGGACGGGACCTATACCATCGTCGTGTCGCAGCCGGAGGACCGTCCGGAGACCGCGACAACCGAAAACGGCGTGGCCTGGCTTCAGGGCGCCGATCCATCGCTCCCTGACTTGATCGGCATGCGACACATTCTGCCATCGGACGACTTCGCGTCCCAATCGGCCTGGGCCGTCTCCGCGGAGGCCACGGCGGCTGAGGCCGCGGCAATTATGGGGTCCTATTACCCTCAGGCCAGGTACTGCGACACCGCCACCTTCGAGGCGGGCGGGGTCGATGCATGCTTCGGTCAAAATCCCGAGGCGGAAGGAGCGGCTGCGGCCTCGCCGGAATCCTCCCCGGTTGCGGCGGGCGAGACGATCCGGCTGGAGGGTCTCTTTGACGCGCCGGGACCGCTTTCGTTCGAGGATCTGGAAGGATTGCCGACCGACACGGTCGAGACGACGTATCTCGACCACGAAGGGACCGAGCTACGTCATACCTATACGGGCGTTCGTCTCTGGGATGCTTTGCTGCAGTCAGGACTGACCGTCGATCCTGAGCTCCGGGAAAACTCGCTCCACAAGTACATCATCCTTACCGCGCGGGATGGCTATGTGGTAGTTCTGTCGCTCGGAGAGATCGATCCGGAATTCGGTAACCATCCCTACTTGCTCGCCTGGCTCGAAGACGGAGAGCCTCTCGATACGGATCGCGCGCCCTTCATGCTCGTTCCCTCCGGCGACGTCTCCGAAGGCCGCTTCATCTTCGGCATCGTGTCGATAGAGGTGCGCGAGGTCGAAAGGAACTCGGGAGCATAGGGGAGATCGAAGACTCAGGGAGCAATTCAGACAGAAACGGAGAAAGACATGGATGCTGAACAATTTGACCGGCTGACTCGCGCTCTGAGCCGGCACTTCTCCCGACGCGCAGCCATTGCCGCCGCACTTGTGGGTACTGCGGCATCCCGGATGGGTCAGGCCGAGGCTCAGGACGCAACGCCGGCGCCTGAGGGAGAAAAACCGGTGTTCATGTTCGTGCAGACAGCCGAACTCGGGCGGGGTGAGGTCAATCCCGCTGCAGGCACGCCGGCGGCTGATGGAACGCCCCTGGCCGGCGGAGGCGCGAACTTCCTCCTCACGCTGGAAGGCCATTCCGGACAGACGATTTACTTTTCGGACCGGCCCGACCGGATTTTCGGCGCACTTCCGACCGAGGATTTCCTCGTGAACTTCGGGTTCACGCCGGTGAACCCTCCAAATGCGGCCCTGGTGGCCAATTTCGCCGCTGGCGATGGCGTCGTCGTTCTCGAATTAATCGAACCCGTCTACGATCCGGCCACCAATCTCCTGACGTACGGAATCGAGGCCCTCGAGACGTACGCTGGCGAGAATCTCGACCCGGTGCTCCGCGAGCAGGTGACCGAGAGGCTGCCGGCT
>JBFWRO010000095.1:0-8123 GCA_050248865.1 Thermomicrobiales bacterium
GTCACGCATCTGGGGCCCAGAGTTTCGCGATGAGGCCCACTATTTACGGACCTGGGTCAGCCGGCTGCGCGCCAAACTCGAAACCAACCCCGACGCGCCGGAGCTGATCAGCACCTTCCCGGGTCTCGGTTACCGAATGGAATCCCCGCCAGCCAGAGAGTAATCAGCGCATCAGTGGCGAGTCAGCCGTTCGGCCAGACTCTTGCCCGATGGCGCCCTGCCGGTTCGCTCGGCAACTTCGTCGAGTTTCCTATACGCACGCTGGACGTATCGCACCCCGACGAACCGAAACGGCTCGGGTTCCCAGTTCGGTGACCTGTGGTTGACCGGAGGCAGCGTCGTCCGCTCGGTGTGATGACCGAGCATGAGATCTGCAAGCGTTCGCCCGGCCAGATTCGCGGTGGCAACTCCATTGCCGGTGTATCCGCGCGCCGAGGCGACATTCGATCTCGGATCGAAGGCAAAAGTCGGCATGAAATCACGCGGCCAGCCCAGCGGTCCTCCCCAGGTGTGGGTGAACCGGGCATTTTTCAGTGCCGGGAACCAGGAACGGACATTGTTCTGCAGCATTTCGTGCGTCGCGGGGTGTCGGTCGAACCGGTCATCGATCTTCGAGCCGAAGTGATAGGGCGCCCCGCGTCCGCCAAAAAGGATCCGACCGTCCGCGGTTTTGGAGAGGTAGTCGATCGTGTATTTGCACGATTCGACGGTATGTCGGGTATGCCAGCCGATCTCTGCCCACTGATCATCGCTGAGCGGCTCCGTGAGCGTGATCAGCGAGTAAACGGGCATCAACTGCCGCCCGACGCCCTCGAGACCGCTCATGTAGGCCTCGCCGCACAGCACGATCATTTTTGCCCGTGCGTGTCCTCGCTCAGTATGGAGGGCTGGATATGCTCCCGATGTGAAATGGGTGACTTCGGTTTGTTCGTAGATCGTGGCGCCCAGCGACTCGACGAGACGAGCGAGGCCCCGCACGAGACGACCGGGGTGGATCACTGCGGTATGACGCAGCCAGACCGATCCCCGTGCATCCGTGATGCGAATACGCTCCGCAGTGCCGACTTCATCAATCATCTCGACTTCATCGTCGAATCCAAAATTCGCGAGCGACCTGGCGATCGACTCGATTGCCGGCAGTTGCGCTGGTCCGCGGGCCACGAAGAGGGTTCCGGCCTTTTCCCACTCGATGTCGAGCCCATGCCGGCTGGCCACGTTGCCGACTTCGTCGACGGCACCCGTCATCGCGCGGTGCGTGTCGATTGCGGCCTGGCGTCCCCAGCCTCTGGCAAGTTTTTCCATGCCGGTGGGAAAACCCGAGGTACACCAGGCCCCGTTGCGGCCCGAAGCGCCAAAGCCAGCGATTTCCCGTTCCAGAATGGCGATCTTGAGCGATGGGTCATGCTGCAACAGATAATAGGCCGTCCACAAGCCGGAATACCCAGCGCCGAGAATCGCGACGTCGACATCGATGGAGCCTTCCATCGGCGGACGCGGTGTGAGATCGTCCCCACACGATTCCAGCCAGTAGCTGTACGATCGATAGTCTTTTGTCTTGACGCCCAACCTGCTTTCCTCCGGAGTCGGGTGAGTGCACGGGAACATGATAACGGGGGCGAACCTTGTCGCCCCCGTCTCCTTCAGATGCCGTTCATGAGAGAAGTTCGCTCTCGCGCGCGTTATGCCCGGTTGGGACTCCGGCGCAGACTCATGCCGACTGCGAAGACCAGCGCCGCAGCAACCATGCCCATCAGGGCCAGCGTGCTGCTGGTGCTCTCGATCGTCGACCCAACACCGGTGGCCGGCGTCGTGGTCGTCTCGGTGGTCGTCATCGTTTCGCCGCCGGTGGCAGCAACTTCAGTTGTGGGAATATCGCCACAGGCAACGTAGGTGGCGATCTCATCCGCGGAGAGATGGATATTGATGGAATGCGGGCCTACTTCCGGATCCTGGATTGTGGACAGCGGAAGATCCACGGTGGTGATGCTCGCTCCGTCTTCATCGACATCCTCGAGCGCCACCACGACATCTCCAAGCTCCGCACATGTGCCAGAGTGGAGGTGAATGGGGTGTCCGCCGGTGGAGCCATCGACGAGTACATCGATCGTCGTGGTGCCGTCGCCGTTGTCGGTCAGTGTTGCATCACCGGATACACCTGAACCGTTCAGTTCATTGATCGGAACGATGATCTCCGTGTCCTGTGCTGAGGCCTGCATCGTGACCGCAGCAAACAGTGCGGCGATCATGAGTCCTGCAACTCCCAACCGAAGCGAAATGCGTAGTCCTCGAGTTTGCATTGCTCCCTGAATCTCCTTCCGCTGACGCGGCTATGTGCGGGCGCCCCGCCGAGTAGACAACCATCCTGTACGCTGTTTCGAATCGGAGTGTCCGCTTTGCGGGAAGCCAGGATGTATATGGAGACTATCCTGATTTTTCCGCAAACGCAACACACCATCCCCAGCACTCGATGGTCACACATGTCAGTATGCGGCAGAAACCTGTGTACGTACTGTATGCCTCCGGGGCCTTTGCTTCCGGGACGTCAGGCGGTCGCGGCGAGTTGCTGGACATGAGGCGTAAGCAGTTTCTGCAACTCGCCGGTCGAGAGACCGGCCATGGCGCGCCCGATGACTTTTTCCACAGCCTGCTGATCGGTGAAGCCGGAGGCCCTGGCCCATTCCCAGAAAACCGTCCAATCTTCGCTCTTGCCTCGCCCTCCCGATGCGCTCTTGGGCGGTGGCGCATTCCGCGCTCGGTCCGGCGAGGGGCGAGTGCTACGAGGCTCGTCACTCTCGTTCTCTGCAAACTGCGCTCCGAAGCCGAGCGCATTGAGCGCCCGTCCCAGCGCCTTGGTCTCCGCCTTTTCGATGTAGTCGCTGAAATCCGTGGCGGTTTCGCTGCCATGCCCCGTGGCGGAACCACCCGCGGGAATATCCACCGAGGCCCTGAACACTGCGCTCTGATCGTCGAGCCGGACCAAATCAGTGACGATCCGGGCATCAGGGTGCTCGGTGCGCAACCAGAGCAACCGGTGTTTGACATCGAGATACTCCGTCTGTCCCCCGCGGGATCGAAGCTGTCGGACGTACGGCGTTGGGTCGAACGACCGGAGGGAGGACGGTTTTGGATTCTGCTCGCGCGAGTTGACGGAATCACATTCCGGCGTGACGTCGATGGCGCTCATGAGGTCTCCTGGTGTATGGTCGAACAGGAGTCCAGAATAGAACATGCGTTCTCTCCTGTCAATCTCTGTTGCGCATGTCGAGCGAGGAGACAACCGGTTGCAATGTCTGCGAAATCTGCCCCTTCCGGGAAGCACGAAGAATGGCTCCAGATCATCTGGCCGGAGACCGGTTTGCATACGACCGTTTCCGCCCCTGACGTCGCAAAAGACTCGTTGAGCGAAGATCACGATCTGGCGCTGAGCATCGACTTCCTGACGCTCTCGCTGTCGCCACTGGAGTTCATCCAGCTGGCGTCATTCCTGCGAATGAGCGTCGATATCCTGCTGGAACGCCACCCCGGCTTTCAACGGGCGGTCGTCAACGCGTTCGATATCAAGGATTGATTGGTGGCTATCAGTCAATCGTCACTGTTTCGCCACGTGTGAGCGAATCGCGAGCCGCCAGGGCGACCCGCAGGGCTCCATATGCATCCGCCGGCGTAGCCCGATCGGCAGCGACACCATTCGTTACACAAGAGACGAAATAGGCGATTTCGGCGTAGTACGGATCCTCCTGCTCGACGGTCAGCACTTGCGGGTCGCCCTCGTTTGGAAACAATTTGAGCTCATTGACACCGGCGCCCATCTCCACGCTGCGCCCGCCAGCCCTGAATTCATACTCCATCGCCCCGGTGTCACAGAGAACCTGCAAAGATGAAGAAAACGGGTAGGACTCGGGCATCATCATGCCGCCATCGACGAGCGCGGAGCCGTCGCCATAGTCGACGAGCACCTGCACCTGGTCCCAGCCACCCGACCGCCGGTTGAGCATGCCTTTAGCGGTGACGGCCTTCGGCTGACCGAAGATCCAGTTCACGGCATCGAAGTCGTGAATCATCATGTCGATGACGGCGCCACCGGTCAGATCCGAGCGGGCGAAGAGCTCGGACCAGGCTGGAAACGGTTGCCGCCGGAAGGCAAGACCGGAGCGAGGAGCGCCATAATCGCCACTGCGAACGAGCCGCTCCAGCGCGATGTACTCCGGCCAGAATCGCAGCACGTGGGCCATCACAAACACCTTGTCGCTGCTCTCGGCGAGCGCAACAACCGCCCGGGCATCCTCGTCTGTCAGCGCGATCGGCTTCTCCAGCAACACATGTTTCCCTGCCGCGATCGCGGCTTCGGCGACGGGACGGTGCTGGGGTGTGGGCAGGCAAATGTCAACGGCCGCGATCGAATCGTCACGGAGGATGCGGTCGAGCTCGCCGGTCCATATCGTGCCAAGTTCCTCTGCCAGCGGTTCCGCACGTTTTTCGCTATGAGCGTAGATTGCGGCGATCTCGACATCGGGCATTTTGGCGATTGCCCGTCCATGGGTCGACCCCATGAAGCCAGCGCCGAGGATTGCGATTCTCATGGTTGTATGGCTCCCTTCTTCAAATTGAGTATTGGCAGTCAGCAGTCAGCAGTCGGCAGTCAGGTCGAATCTGCGGCAAGCGTCCTTCTCAAGCCCTGAATCAACCGACCAACCTCTCCACTTGACTCAAAGAACTCCCCAATATCATCGCGCGTGGCATAGCCAAGGCGACTTGAGACCTCAAGCTGCGTTTCCATTTCGAGCAGGGAGCCATGAGCGATCGCCAGGAAGCGGGAGAACTCCTTGTCACTCCGGCGTCCGTGGCCCTCGGCAATATTTGATGCGATTGAAAGGGCGGACCTCCGCGTCTGCTGTGTCAGCCCATACCGCTCCTCGATCGGCCAGTCGCGAGAAATCTCGTAGACGCGCACAATGAGGTCCATTGCTCGTTGCCACGCCAACAAATCTCGGTAACTTCGAACAGGTGGACGACCTATGGCTTCCTCCGCTCATACCAGCCGGTTCCTCGGCGACCACCTGAGATCCGAGGCCATCCGCTCATCTGACCGCTGAATGCTGACTGCTGACTGCTCAGTTCTTAACAAACCCCCGCAGGTAGTCGTAGGCGGTCTTTACGGCGGCGTGGACGTCGTCGAGGGCTGGCCAGGGCTCACCCTGGAACTCGATTTCAGAGGAGACTGGGCCGTCGAAACCCGCAGCATCGAGCGTGGCAAAAATGGCTTTGAAATCGACCTCGCCCGTTCCGGCGGGCGGGAAGTTCCAGACGCCGAAGCCACCGATACTGTCTTTGGCATGCATGTGCCTGACGTATGGAGCCGCGACCTTGATGTCCTCCACGGGATCGGTGTTGCCGTAGTAGATGACGTTGGCTGGGTCGTAGTTGATGCCGATGTTCGGCTTGTCGATCAACTTGATCAACTCGGCTGATACTGCTCCATTGGCCACCAGACCACCGTGCGTTTCCAGGCAGATGGTGATTCCTTTCTCGGCGGCTTCATCACAGAGAGGGCGAATGCGAGCCAGGAACATGTCCCGCTGCTCGTCGAGAGAGCCATGGGAGGATGCGTCGTGGCCGCCGGTGCTGGTGGTGACGTACGGGATGCCAAGCTTCTGCGCCACATTGAGGGCCTTGCGAAACTCGGCGACACCGCTATCGCTGGCCAGGTCGGAGTGACCGGCAAAACTCACGGCTGTCTGCCCATATTGCTGCAGCAGGTCTTTGACGTGCGCGAGTTCCTCATCGGTTGCGTCGCGGCGGACATGTTCCGTCCAGCCAGGGACGGAGGTGAGCTCGACGCTCGTGAAGCCGGCCTTTTGGGCGCCGGCCAGCGAGTCCTCCAGTGAGTAGGTGTGATAGGTGTTGGTGCACAGGGTCAATCGATCGGCCATGGGGTCCTCCTCCATACTCTCGTAAACGGGTCCTGGTGAAATCTAGGCATCTCCGCTTGCGCGCTGGGTGCCTGCATCGCTCGGGTCGAACCACACAGCACCCGGCACGAACGCCATGTACTCGGAAATCATGCCGTCCTCCCAGACGAAGGCGACGTGCACGAAGGGAGGATCTCCGACATCGAACGGAGCGATGGCGATTGTCTTGTCTTTGATCCATGGCTCGATATCGTCGACGACCCATGCGACATGCGGCGTGTTCTTGAACGTGTCATCGAGGTAACTGTCTGGCTCGTATCGCAGCCATTCGATCTTGTTGGCGCTCTTTGCCGGATCGGTAACCCAGACCCGGGTTGCTTCGACAAAATTCTCTTCCGGCTGAGGCTCGAACGCTCTCAAACCGATATGATGAAAACGTCGCTCGCCCGGTTTGGGCGTGTTGTCTCCCATGATTTTCTGGTCCCCAGTTTCGCGATCAATTGCCGTCATACGCTGAACAAGGTTCCGGGCGGTTCACCCTGAAAGAGCGAACCGCCCGGTTGTCACGCTGTCGATCTCGCAATGCGCGGTGACCTTCCGGTGGTCATCGGTTGCGAACTAGGCTCCGGCGCCTTCTGGCTCAGGAACCGAGGAAAAGAGCTCATCGAGCTCGAAGTCAGCCGCGGTCTGCTGAACCATGGCGTAATCGAAATCGTTCGCTCCAGCGACGAAATCGTTCTTGACGACGTCTTCGGTCGCGAACTCCCGGGTCAGCTGATCGATCGAGCGCACGGTTTCGAACCAGAGGTTCCACGAATCCATGCTGTGATGTCCCCAGCCTTCGCGGTTGGCGAAGTCGCCGCGGAAGACATTGGCGAGTTCCCACATCGAGGCCACGGCGTTGTTGATCGCTTCGGGATCGTCCGGCGGGAACGATGTCTGCAAACCCGCGGAAATTGTCGGCTCGTTGTAGGTAATCTGTGCGGCCGCTCGCGGGTTCTGATGCCCGAACTCGAGTCCCATGGCCCAACCGCGCAAGTAATTCGCATAGAGCTCGTGGGTCGACGTGTCCTCGAAGTCGCTGGAGCGAATGACGAAGGAGTTTGCAGGCAGATTGGAGTGCTCGATGCCCAGCCAGTAGTCGAATTCGAGGCCCTCAGCGTTCCACTGAGCGCGGAGCCCTTCCCACGACAGCGCGGCATCTCCCTGTCCCTGCTGGAGGGCGGCGCCCCAGGCCGTGGTGCCGGCAACGACGTATTCGACCGTCGTGTGGTCGGCGCCACCGGCAACGATCATGGGGTCAGCGATCGACTGCCACGACGCATCGCCCAGAATGATGGTCTTGCCTTCGATCTCCTTCATGTCGCTGATGCCTTCGCCCTTGCGGAACGCAAAGTCGAAGACGTCATAGGCGCCCATCTGGAACACCGATACGATCGGCACATCGGCTTCGAGATTCAGTGTGAACACGCCCGGGGAAGGATAGGCCATGTCCGCCTGCCCCTCGGCAACAAGGCGCTCGGACCCGGCGGCCGGGCCTCCCTCGATGACCGTATCGATGTCGCCGAACCAGCCGAAGTTCTTGGCTACCCAGTAGGGATAGTCGTCGAATACTTCCAGGCGGCCGCGGGGAGAGACCCATGTCACCGTGCCCGCGTCCTGAGCCAGGACATGCGACGAATTGAGCAGGTGCAGGGCAGGCGCGGAAAGCCCGAGCGCCGCAGCGCTCTGCATGAAGCGTCGCCGGTCGATTCTGTGCGACGTGAGGTCCGTGATCAGATCATCCATTCGAGTCATCCGGGTATTCTCCTTTGGCGATACCTCGCCATGATGTTGATCGGGCGATCCCGAACAAAAACCCTTTCCGATCTCCAACCATGGTACAGACCATGGCGCAACGTTTTCAGCCGGTGTCCGGCCCGCGGTGCACAGGTTGAAAGCGTTGCCACATAGATTCTCCGGAAACCTTCCTCCTGTCAATACCGCTGACAGGCCTCAGGCCTGCCAGCTTGCCCACTTCTTGCCGATCCAGAAGAAAATGACGTAAATCGAAACACCGATCAGCGCGATCAACAGGATGATCGCCCAGAACTGCGCCATGCGGATCAGCGAGGCATACACCTGGAGCTGGTTGCCCAGGCCATTCTTGCCACCCACCATCTCAGAGCCAACGGCCGTGAGCAAGCCAAAAATGCTGCCAACCATCAGGCCAAC
>JBFWRO010000096.1:0-8118 GCA_050248865.1 Thermomicrobiales bacterium
AGACCCGGTCGTTCCCAGGAGGGTTGCTTCGAATCGATCCTCAGCCGGCCGGCGACTCTCTCGCAATCGGCGGCTGCGAAGCTCTGCTCTTGCGGTTACAGTGCTGCGCAGGGATGGTGATTCGCTTTCCGATGGAGCCGGAAACGGGATGATCTCAGCAGGCTCACCTTTCGTCAGAAGCGCCAGTGAATCAGGAGCGTGATGCGGGTTCGGCAAACTGATTGGCTTGAGAAAACGGGGCATTCGCATAGCCATGGTGCGGATCTCACTTTCTTCCGCAGTCCGCGGAGCGGTACCTGCGCGTCGAGGACAAAGCTGCGGCCAACGCGCACCGGCCCATCTCAATGCCGGAGCCCGCTCCGGTGGGTCCGGATGCCGCGCCCTAGGTGTACGTACACATCGTACCAGAACAGGTGATCTATTGCAAGTTCTTTGACCACACGTTTGTCTCAGAGTCACTTGCACCACCATTGCACGATTCGGGAGCACGATTCATGCCAGTCAGTCCGCCGTTTCGCGACGATTTAGCTGAGTACATTCGCAACTTGAGCGAGTGGCGTCGCGCCCGATTCAACGACGACCTGCGTGATCCCCGCCACCTGCGCAGCGCGGATGCCCTGCTCGAGCTCTCACGTTTTATCAGGGACCTGCCAGTCAACGATCAGCGTCTCATCCGCATCGCTCACCTCACAACGGCTGGAGGCGCGTTCACTCCCGGTCAGCAGCTGGCGTATGAAACAGGCAGATTTCATTTTCATGAAACGTCGATGACGGCCGAGGGTTTTCTGCAGGCAATGGTCGCGCTCGCCGAGCGAGACGCAGGAGAGCAAGGACGGTTTGGGGGACCGCAGGTTCAAGGCGACGATCCCTGGGGCTGAGCGGATCAGGCTGCTCGACCATGGTGACTCCCTTCCTGAAACCGTACACTCATGACCGTCCTCGATCAAAATTCGGAGCGCACGTGAATTTCGATCCCTATATCCCGCCATCTTATGCAGACCGACTCCGCTCAGCGTCGAGAGGTCGCCGCCTGGCGCTGGTGGCTCTGGCGGTCATCGTCACGCTGGCCGCGGCGATTGTGGCCGCGGTGGTGCTCCTCGACTATCCCGCTGACGACCTGCTCCGCCTGAGCGGAGTCCTGCTCGTAAGCGGAACTGTTTCGTTGGTCATCGGAGGGATCCTTCTCTGGCTGCTCGGAGAACAGCACGGTCGCCGGATCGCCGCCCGACTGATTACCGCGCACGTCATCGGCATGCTCGTCGTCGTCGTCATTGTCGGGGTGTCCGCGTTGGTCCTCTTCGACTCTGAGCACGACTTCGAGATCCTGGGACTGCTGCTTGCCTACGCTGTCGCAATGGCAGCCATCTATTCCGCTTTTGTCAGCGGCTGGTTCACGTCGTCAGTCGGCAATCTGGCGGCAGCATCACGTCGTCTGGCTGAAGGGGACCTGTCTATTCGCCTGCCAGATCGCGGTGAACAGGAGTTCGCAGATCTCGGCGGAGCAATGAACACGCTGGCGGGTAGATTGCAGTTCGCCTATCAGCGCCAACGCTCGCTCGAGGAATCGCAACGGTACCTGCTGGCCGCGGTGATCGCCGAAATGCAGCCGCATCTTGCGGCCATCGATCGAGGGCTCGAGAGCTTCGCACGCGGCGATGTCGCAGACGATTCGTCGATTCGCCGATTGTCCAGCTCGATGCGGCGCGAGCTCGAAGGACAACAAAAGATTCTGGTTGAACTCGAACTGCTGGCCCAAATCGAAGCCGGTCGATCGGCAGGTGATACGGAACCTGTCAATCTCAGCGCCATGATCCTGTCCGTTTGCGACAAACTCATCCCACAGGCAACTGCGATTGGCGTGAGTTTGCTGCCACGAGTCAGATTTGCAACAGGTCACGTCTATGCCGATCCTGGTCAGCTGATGATGACGCTCGAAGAGCTCATCGATGCGGCAGTCCGCCAGGAGGCAAGCGGTGGTTCGGTGATGGTCGAGATGATCGATCTTGGGTCGGACGCCCAGGTGAACATTGCCAGCAGCGGCCCCACGTACGGCGTGAATTCACCTGTCCGAACGGTGGGGCTGGTCATCGCCCGGCGGCTGATCGAAATCAATGGCGGGAGAGTGTGGACCGCGCAGCCGCTGACCGGCGGTGCGGTCACGTCGTTTACATTGCCTGTTGTTCAGGAGGTCGAACGCGTATGAAAACTCAGGAGCCGAGCCGGCGAATATGCAGGAGATTGGTCTTGCCAGCGACCTTCATCATTGGCAGTGACCCGACGATGAGTGTATGGTCTCCCTTCGAGCCCATCCCCGCTTCGATGATTGCGTTACCCGCAATGCGAAACATCTTGTCCGGATCCGTTTCCAGCGGCACCACCAGCGACTTCACCCCCCAGACCACGCTTAGCGCCGCCGCCACGTGATCGCTTGTCGTCACAGCTATGATCTGAGGCCGCGGCCGGTACTTGGCAACACGCCGGGCAGCGGCTCCCGTGAGCGTGAAAACCACGATCCGATCGACTGGAGCGTTCTCCGAAAGCGCATTGGTCGCACGGGCAATTGAATCAGCGATAGCCAGCGACGGATCACCCTCACTTGGCAGAGGCTGCAGGGCCGCCGCAGTGCGGATCGGTCCATCGCGCTCGGCCTCGATGATGATTCGCGACATGGTTTCCACAGCCTCGATGGGAAAGAGACCAACTGCCGTTTCCGCGGAGAGCATCACAGCGTCCGTGCCGTCCCAGACGGCGTTCGCCACGTCACTCGTTTCCGCGCGGGTAGCCATTGGCTGGGTAATCATCGACTCGAGCATCTGCGTCGCCGTGATCACGGGGACGCCCAGGGAGTTGGCGCAGGCGATGATGTTTTTCTGGGCGCGGGGCACTTGCTCCGGCGGCAGCTGAACGCCCAGGTCACCGCGGGCCACCATCAGGCCGTTCGCTTGCTGAGCGATGCCGAATACGTTGTTCAGCGCGTCAGGTCGCTCGATTTTGGCAATCAGACCGGGCGGTTCAGCACCATATGCCTGAGCCACACCCCGAGCCATTACCAGGTCACTTGCGTCGTTCACAAAACTCATGCCAATGAAATCGACACCATGTTTGACCGCAAACGCGATGTCCTCGCGGTCGGTCGGCGTCAGCGCACCACCGGTGATGAGTGCACCTGGCAAGGTGACACCCTGCCGGGCCAGCAGCAGGCCACCGCGACCAACCCGGCACAGCGCACGGTCCCGCTCGACTCGCTCGACCATGAGCTCGATCAAGCCATCGGAAATGAGCAGCCGGGAACCCGGCTGGATGACATTCAGCAGATCGGGGTAGTCGATGCCGATTTGCCCTTCACCCGAAGGAACAGGCTCTGGAAAGATCTCGACTTTGGAGCCGCGGGCGATGGGGACTTTCTCGTCGCCCTGCAAGGGACCTGACCGAATCTTCAGTCCCTTCAAATCGAAAAGAACCGGTACCGGTCCGCCCAGCTCCCCGGCCACATGGCGAACATCGTCGATCAGCCGAGCTCGTTCGTCAGGCGTACCGTGGGCAGCATTGATGCGAACCATGTCCGCGCCTGCCGCCAGCAGGTCTCGCAGCCTGTCGCGTCCGGCCACGGCCGGTCCGAGCGTAGCGACGATCTTGACTCTCCGGTCAGTGCTGGTCATGGTGCCTATCTTCCTCTGATCCTCTCGGCGGCCTCCTTTGCAGCGAAAGGCCGCTCCGTCCTCGTCACGGACAGTCGTCGCCCCATTGTATGCCCCAATCCCCTGATGAAACAGTCCATCTGATGCGTTTGCGGGCTTCTCCAGTGCTGGGGGACTCACTCGCGTGAGCGGAGTATCATTGTTTCTCGCAGCGTCAACGGCGACGATTCCATCCGCCATTGTCGTTTCGGCGTCTGGCAAGGAGCAACAAGCGTGACTGAAACTCTTACCTGGCCGGCCCAGTCAATTCCAGGAGCGTTTCCCGATGATCGGGGCAGGTTCGGCAGATTTGGCGGCCAGTACGCTCCCGAAACCCTGATGCCTGCACTCGAAGAGCTCGAAGCGGCGTGGGCGGAGGCATCGGTCGATCCTGCGTATCAGAACGAAATTGCTCGCCTGGCCACGGAGTATGTGGGCCGACCGACTCCGCTGTATGAGGCGGAGCGACTCAGCGACCAAGTCGGCGGGGCGCGGATATTCCTCAAGCGAGAGGACCTTGCCCACACAGGCGCTCACAAGATCAACAATGCCATTGGACAGGCGCTTCTCGCAAAACGCATGGGCAAAAACCGGATCATCGCGGAAACCGGCGCCGGTCAGCACGGCGTGGCTTCAGCGACGGTCTGTGCCTTGCTCGGGCTTCAGTGCATCGTCTATATGGGCGAGACCGACATCGAGAGGCAGAAACCGAACGTCTTCCGGATGAAGCTGTTGGGCGCTGAGGTCCGTCCTGTTACCTCCGGCTCGCGCACGCTCAAGGATGCGATCAATGAAGCCATTCGTGACTGGGTAACAAACGTCGAATCGACGTTTTACCTGTTTGGAACGGCCGCCGGCATGCATCCCTACCCGCTCATCGTGCGGGAACTGCAATCCGTGATCGGCAAAGAGTCCCGCGAGCAAATACTGGCGAGGATCGGCCGACTCCCTGATGCCGTGCTGGCGAGCGTCGGCGGCGGATCGAACGCGATCGGTATTTTCCATCCTTTCGCAAACGATTTGGACGTGAAGTTGATCGGAATCGAAGCGGCAGGGCACGGCATCGAGTCCGGTGCGCATGCGGCCACGATATGCGCTGGACGCGAAGGTATTTTGCATGGCTCGCGATCGATGGTCTTGCAGGATGCTGATGGGCAAGTCATCGAAACCCACTCGATATCCGCTGGCCTCGATTACCCCGGCGTGGGTCCCGAGCACGCGTGGCTGAACGACACCGGCCGGGCAACCTATGTGCCAATCACTGACGCGGAAGCGCTGGAGGGCTTTCAGGCACTCTGCCGCGTCGAGGGCATCATTCCCGCGCTCGAATCGAGCCACGCAGTGGCGTATGCCATGAAGTACGCGGCCGGACGGAACAACGATGAGGTGTTGCTCATCAATCTCTCCGGTCGCGGTGACAAAGATCTGGAGACCGTGGCGCGGGAACTCGGAGTGACGCTGTGAGCGTCACGGAGACACCCACCAGCACGATTGCGCAGTCCTTCGCCTCCTGCGCCGCTGAGAACCGTGCCGCACTGATGCCATTTCTGACCGCTGGGTATCCCACGTTGCAGCGATCTGCTGAATTGCTCGACGCAATCGTTGCCGCCGGGGCGGACCTGGTCGAGATCGGCATTCCCTTTTCCGACCCGCTGGCAGACGGGGCGACGGTTCAGCACACGAGTCAGGTTGCCCTCGAACAAGGGGTGACTGTGCAGGATGCCTTCGATCTGGTCAGGGGTTTTCGACAACGTGGCGGCACTGTTCCCATCGTCTTCATGGGGTACACGAACCCCTTTCTGCAGTATGGGCTAGAGCGACTTGGCGCTGAAGCCGCAAGCGCAGGCGTGGACGGTTTCATCATTCCCGACTTGCCGCTCGAAGAATCCGACGAGTTCTCCGCGCCACTGAGACGCCACGGCCGCGATCTGATCTTCCTGGTCGCACCTACCAGCACCGATCGCCGGCTGCGCGATGTGGCGGGCAAGGCCAGTGGCTTTCTTTACTGCGTATCGCTGGTCGGCGTTACGGGAGCGAGGGACCGTCTCTGGGAGGGGCTGAGTGCGTATATCGAGCGGGTGCGATCCTTTACCGATCTTCCCCTGGCAATCGGGTTCGGCATCTCCACACCGAGTCATGTGCGGGAGGCCGCGAGTATTGCAGACGGCGTGATCGTCGCCAGCGCGCTGCTCAATCATGTCGACGCGGCGCCGGAAAACGAGCAGGCCGACGCCGCGCGCGCCTTTGTCGAGGACTTCAAGAAAGCAACATACCGGAACGGATCGAACGCTGAATCAGCGTGATGACGTGGGAGTCTAGTGCAGATGGGAACAACCTGCCGGGGAATTCGTGGGGCAACCACGGCCGAGGCGAATACGGCCGAGGATATTCTCGAAGCCACGCTGGAGATGATGCAGGCGCTCATTCTCCTCAACGATCTCGATTCTGGCGATGTGGCCAGCGCGATTTTCACCACCACGCCCGATCTCAATGCCACCTTTCCGGCGATTGCCGCGCGTGAGATTGGCTGGAGTGAGGTTCCGCTGATGTGCAGCCATGAAATGGACGTTCCGGCATCGCTGCAAAAGGCTGTGAGAGTTCTTGTGCATGTCAACACCACAAAATCGGCATCCGAAATCCGTCATGTCTATCTGAAGAACGCTCGCCAGCTCAGACCGGAATGGGGTTATTCGGACGATCAGCTGTCCGATATTCTCAATGCTCAAGCGGGAGTTCTGACCTAGGACGTTTGTCCCGTTTGTTGCTGCCATCGAGGGGGATTCGTCGTGATCGTTGTCATGCGGCCGGGAACACGGCGCGAGCATATCGACGCTGTTGTGGCGCGTGTGCAGGAGCTGGGCCTCGTTGCGCACCTTTCCAGTGGCGAGGAGCGCACGATCGTGGGCGTAGTTGGGACGACGCCTTTGCCACCCACCCTGGACGAGATGCTCGAAGCCTTCGACGGCGTCGAGCAAGTCGTGCGCGTCACGAAAAAGTACAAACTCAGTGGATGGGATTTCCACCCGGAGAAGACCCGGATTCCGGTGCTGGACTTCGAGATTGGCGGCCGCGAGATCATCGTTATCGCCGGCCCGTGTTCTGTCGAAAGTGAAGAACAGACACTCCAGACTGCACGCGCGGTGCGTGCCGCTGGAGCGCGAATCTTGCGCGGTGGCGCGTTCAAGCCAAGAACGTCGCCCTACGAATTCCGCGGGCTGGGCAAACAGGGGCTCGACATACTTTCAGCGGCGCGAGACGAGACCGGGCTGGCGATCATCACGGAGGTGATGACACCCGCCGACGTCGAACAGGTTTACGATTCCACCGACATTTTTCAGATCGGGGCGCGCAACTGCCAGAACTACTTCCTGCTCGAAGAAGTCGGCCGGGCCGGCAAACCAGTTATGCTCAAACGAGGAATGAGCATGCTGATCGAGGAGTGGCTGCTGGCCGCCGAGTATGTGCTGGCCCAGAACAATCCGCATGTCATCCTTTGTGAACGCGGCATCCGGACCTTCGAAACTCAGACACGGAACACGTTCGACATCGCTGCTGTTCCCGTCGTCCAGCAACTGTCTCACCTGCCTGTTTTCGTCGATCCCAGCCATGCCGGCGGCAAACGCCCCTTTGTGGCGCCACTTTCACTTGCGGGCATTGCCGCAGGAGCGGACGGTCTGATGATCGAAGTTCATCCCGCTCCGGACCAGGCGCTTTCAGACGGCAACCAGTCGCTGAATTTCGATGAGTTCCGCTCCCTGGTGCGGCAAATGCAAGCTGTCGCAGACGCGATCGGACGGACGGTGGCAGGGCCACCAACGTAACGCCGCATCCACCTTGCGACCGGCAAGCGAGTGTCGTTCATGAACGCATCCAACCGCGAAAGGGAGTGGCTCGAGAAAGCAGGCCGCTCGTGGTCAGAACGGGCCGAATCCTGGGATGCCATGTCCACAGCGAATGGCCAAACCCCTGAGCGGAGGGCGGAACTCGCGCGATGGGCAGAGAGCCTCCGATTGACACGAAACAGCCGGCTGCTGGACGCGGGATGCGGAACGGGCCAGTTCTCCATCGCCTTTGCGCAGATGGGAGTCGCGGTCTCCGCTCTCGATCTTTCGCCGGAGATGATCTCTCGCGCCAGAGCCAATGCGAGAACGGCGGACGTGGACATCGCGTTTTCCGCCGGCTCCCTGGCACCTCTCCCCTACCTGGACGCGACATTCGACGCCATTTTCTGCAGGATGGTGTTACATCTCGTTCCAGCGCCTTTTGCTGTCCTCAGGGAATTCAGACGTGCCCTGCGCGGTGAGGGCAGGGTCTACGTCAGTGTGCCGGGAGCCCTCTCTCCCATCTACGCCTCGAGGTGGCAACGACACGTCGACGCCAGTCAGGGAACAGTCAACGACATGCTCCCCTGGGAGCTCGAATCCCTGTTGCAAGAGCTCGG
>JBFWRO010000097.1:0-8083 GCA_050248865.1 Thermomicrobiales bacterium
AGCAACCATTTCGAACCTGCCCGGCAGGCGAAGCGTCGTGAGCCCGATTTCGATCGCCTCTTCCGATGTCTCGAATCCAGCATCGCGCATGGCCCGCAGCGTCGTTGCCGCCAGTGCCAGATTCGATTGTTGAAACGGCGGGACGGATTTCGAATGAGCTCCACCAGGTAGGCTGGCGCTCAAATTCGGCGGAAAAATCACCTGCGAACCAGTTAGCGTCGCCTCGTGAACGATTGCGTCCAGAGCCTCTTGATCGCGCACGGCTGTCACCACCGGCACTCCGCGCTTGATGATGCCGGCCTTGTGCCAGGCAATCTCCCGAATCGTCGAACCGAGTGTCTCCGTGTGATCGATACCTACGGAGGTAATCACGCTCATCACCGGCGTAATGACATTCGACAAATCGAACCGGCCACCTGCGCCAGTTTCGATCACGGCGACGTCGACCCGCTCATGCGAGAACCAGTAGAGTGCAAGCGCCATCCACACCTCGCCATACGACGGCGGCTGCGAGACGAACTCGGGCACACCGGCCGCAGTCTGCAGAATTTCGTCTATGCGCTCAGCAAAGTCGCTCCCCGAGATCAGCGTTCCATCGATCTGCAACTTCTCCGTCGCAGATTGCAGGTAGGGTGAGGTGTGCAATCCGGTACGGTAACCGCTGCGGTGCAGCCCACCGGCTATCGCCGCCGATGTCGACCCTTTGCCCGATGTTCCCGCAACATGAATCAGGGGTGTCTGATGGTGAGGATTCCCCAGGGCGCCAAGCAGCATTTTCAGCCTGGCCAGTCTGAGTCGAGCGCGTGCGGCATACCCATCCGGCGTGGCGGGCAGGCTCGATTCTGGCTCGACCAGCGTATGTGTGATCTCCAGGGCCCGCAGATATGCGTGCCAGGGCTGAATCTGCGCTGATGTATTCGCGCTCACCATGAGGTCGCTCGGGTCTCTCTCCAGGACATCGGGCCCAGTTGCCAGCGTGCGAATACTGACATGGCGCCCGTTCCTTGTCCCGGGCTAAATCACACGCCAGTCACTGCGGCCAGCGCTCGAGCATGGTGAGGGTGAACGACGCCGCGATGAGTCCGAGGGCCACCATCCCCACGGCTGCATCCAGGCGCGAACCCGTGCCGATTCGCAAAGGGCGAGGCAACAACCAGAACCGCCGTCGCAGGAACGGAAGAAAGGGCTGGATGCCTCTCGGCGTACACGCGTCGAGCACGAGATGTGACATGACCCCCACCAGAAAAGCGAGGGTCAGTGGTCGTATCAGCAATGAATCGAGTGTCACTCGAGGGTCTTCAACCTGCGCAAGTGACTGCAGAATCAGCCAGGTAACAAGAACGGTGGCCGCCGCCACTGCCAGACTGTGCGAAGCACCTCGATGCCGGAGCACCCCCCGCGCGTCCGAGCGCAGATCCAGGTAGTCGGGGAGCACCGCTCCGGCCATACCTATCAGGACGATTCCCGCCGCGGCCGGAACAGAGCGTTCAAGCGCGAGTGGCATAACACTTGCCGTTGCCACGGCCAGATGGGTGGTCCGCTGCATCGCGTCAGTGAGAGTGGGCTACCAGTCCGAGCGCCGGTTCCCACGAGGTGGCCGGCTCCCCTGCGGGCCCGCAGGACCTCTCTGGTCTCGCGGAGGGCCGCCTGGTCTTCCGCCGGCGCCTTCACGACGAGGTCCAGGTGGTCGGCCTCCCCGATCGACGTCCCGGCGCGGGCCGCGACTGTCGAATGTACGTCCAGTTCTGGGCATTTCGCCCTGTGCGCGCTCGGCGTTCACCGGCCGCCCCTTAATACCGCTGCGCTTGAGCGCATCGATGACCTGGTCGGCAAACTGATTCGGAATGTCGACGAAGCTGTAGGTATCCAGAATATCGATAGCGCCGATGGCCCGGCCGGAGATGCCTGCTTCGTTCGCAATGGCCCCCACGATATCCTGCGGACGCACTCCGAAGTTCCGGCCAATGTTCAGGAAGAGCCGCACCATCCCCTGTTCGCCACGACCCGATGTCGCCGCGGTCAGAATAGCGAGGTCGTCTTCCTTCTGGTCGCTTGAGATACCCCGTCCTGTTTCGTCGGCATAAAGCTTGAGCAGGGCAGCGGCGATTTCTGCGAGATCGTGCTCTTCCGCCAGGCTCCCAATGGTATCCAGATAGGCGGTATACCCATCCTCAGTCTCGAGCACTTCCATGATCTGCATGCGCAGGGCCTCTCGCCGCCGGTCGGCAACGTCGGCGGCGGTTGGCAACCGGCGCTGCTCGATGCGCGCCTTGATGACTCGTTCGATCTGCTTCAGCCAGCGAACTTCCTTTGGCGTCACCAGCGTCACAGCGTCGCCGGCTCGTCCGGCGCGGCCGGTTCGACCGATCCGATGGACATAGGCCTCAGGACTTTCGGGGATATCGAAGTTGAAGACGTGTGAAACGTCAGCAATGTCCAGTCCTCGTGCGGCAACGTCGGTGGCGACGAGGATATCGGCCTGCCCGGCGCGAAACCGCTTCATGACCCGGTCTCGCTGAGCCTGGGAAAGATCACCGTGCAGTGTTTCTGCTCCGAACCCACGCGCCATCAACGCCTCGCCGAGCTCATCGACGCCATGTTTGGTGCGACAGAAGATCATCGTCAGCGGTGGCGTCTCCGCATCGAGAATCCGCGTCAATGCGTCGATCTTTCGCGCCCGGGGAACTTCGTAGTACGTCTGCCGGGTTGCCGGAACGGTCATTTGCTTTCCGGGCACGATGAGACGTTCCGGATCTTTGAGATACCGGCGAGAGAGATCTACGATGCGCGGAGGCATCGTCGCCGAAAAGAGCGCCGTCTGCCGTTCGGCGGGTGCATGCTCGAGGACCCATTCGATGTCCTCGATGAATCCCATATCCAGCATTTCGTCGGCTTCGTCGAGGACAAAGAACCGAATGTGGTCGAGATTGAGTGTGCCGCGGCGCATGTGGTCCATGACGCGCCCTGGGGTGCCAACCACAATCTGGGGACCTCGCTGCAGGCCGCGGAACTGCCGCTCGTATGGCTGCCCACCGTAAATCGGCAAGGTCTCGATGTGCTTTTGCTTCCCGTATTTGTGAAGCGCCTCGGCGACCTGGATCGCCAGTTCCCGCGTTGGCGTCAGGATCAGCGCCTGAACGTGCCGGTCGCGTCCATCCATTCGTTCGATGATGGGCAATCCGAAAGCGGCCGTCTTCCCTGATCCTGTTTGCGCCTGGGCAATCACATCCACTCCGCGAAGAAGGGCCGGGATCGTGATCAGCTGGATCGGCGATGGAGCTTCGTAGCCAACGTCCTTGACGCTCTTCAGGATCGCCTCACCCAGGCCGAGATCACTGAAGGTCGGCTGGGCAGATTCCGGTTCGTCGCCAGGGCCGCTTGCATCGGAGGGACTCGCCTGAGGCTCACTCGTCGCAGCTTCCGCGACAACAACGGCGCCACTTGCCGTTTCCGTCCTGGCGGACTTCGGCGCACGGGCCTTTCGAGGCGCGTCGACGACAGAGGTGTCTGCCTGCGCTGGCGTCTCAACCGGCTCAGCTGCCACCGCCTCGGTCTTTTTGCGAGGCTTGCGCGCGACCGGCGCAGGCTCTGCCGCATCGCCCTCTCCTATCTCCTGAAGAGGAACCGCCTTCGTTCGTGACTTCCTGGGTGCAGGGGCCACCGCTGCTGCATCTTCGCCAACAGGCTCAGCGGCCGCTGTCTTTCGTCTTGGTTTTTTCGGAGCCGATGGAGTCTCGGTCGACAGCCCTGCTTCTTCGAGAAGTGCAGCGGCTTCAGCTTCGATTTCATCGACAATTGTGGGACGTGGCTCGGCCACGCCAGTTCTGGTCGTCATTCCTGTCTATCCTCAGTTTCTGATTGGTCAGAGCGCGTGTCAGCCCCATGACCAAAACAGGACTGCAGGAGACGCTCGAACAACGCACCGTGCCGCGGGAGCGGCACACCCAACATGTGTGGAGTGAATTGCGATTCATGGTTTGGAGTGCTGTTCAGCACCAATCCCATCGCAACCGACTCGATAGTATACCACGCTGAAACGCGGTTATGTCGCCTGCTGGGCCGTCATTGGACAATCGCGACAGTGTCGATCACTTCCCCATCCCGGTCGAGGGCGGTGATTGCCAGTCGCTCCGGTGAAGCGTCGATCTGGACGAAGTGGTGCGTCTTTTCGGCGACGGCGGTGATGTCCGTAGGGTCGATGTCATAAAGATCGGCGCCGCCGCCTCCGGTGACGATGTACGTGACCCCGTCGATCGGAATCGTGCGCTCGTAATTGTGGGCATGTCCGGCAAGGACCAGGTCGACACCGGCGTCGGCGAAGACCGGGGCCAGATCGGTCTGGACTTCGTCGCTCTGCTTGCCATCGGTCGACGAGAACGGTGGCCTGTGCAGGACGACGATCGTCCATGGCGACTCGGCGGCCGCCAGATCGGCCTCGAGCCATGCACGCTGGCGGTCGATCGCGTCCTGATCGTTCCGCTGGTAATACTCGGAGTTGAGGGCCACGATGTGCACCGGCCCATAGTCGAAGGAGTAGTACTCCTCGGTGCCTTCAGGGTTGTCATTGGGCAGGACGAAGGTTTCGAACCAGGCCTGGCCGTTGCTGGCCATCAGATCGTGGTTGCCCAGGACCGGATAGACCGGCGTGCTGGCAATCAAGGTCTCATATGGCGCGAAGTATTTGGGGCCATAGTGGCAGAGCGCGCCGCGGCGGTAGACGACGTCGCCGGTATGCAGCACCAGATCGGGGTCGGCTGCCCCCAGCTGCGCGGCGATATCGTACTGGGCGTGGCTACCGGTGCCGCTATCGCCAATTGCCGCGAATCGCACTGAGCCGCTTGCGTCCGGCGCGGTCGTGAACTGCCCACTGAAATCTTCTGTCCCGGCCTCGGCTGTCCACTGGTACGTCGTGTCTGGCTGGAGGCCGGTGAAGACCACTTCCTGCATTTCGCTGACATCGACATCCTTGCGCACGGCTGCACCATCCGGTCCCGTGACTTCGACGGAACCGTCGCGACCTGCCGCCGTTCTCCAGACGATCGTGGCGTGATCGAGTCCCACATCCTGCACATAGGCGCCGGTATTCAGGCCGAGCGATCCGGGAAGTACTGCGTTGACGCAATACCCCAGTCGATCGGCAACGGCGGTAGTGACCAGCAGGGCCACTGGCAGGCCCACGATGACGAGCACGATCAGAAACGGGAATCGTTTCCAGATGCGGGGACGTTGACTACTCACGAGGGATCGGTCATTCCCTCACGAATCGCCCGATTGAGCGCAGCTCCAACCGGCTCCAGGCCAAGCCCGGGTGTTTCCAGCAGGAGCGATGGCACGCCGCGTCGTTCGCGGAGGAGAGCGCCGAGGAGATGGAGGGTGTCAACTGCGGGCGCTTTTCGACGCGCAGCCTCGATTCGGGCGCTTTGCATGACACGCTCGACGCGGGGAGAGAACTCGCCCGCGTTCCGCGGCGCCACTCCACCATCCCTGCCAAGAATGAAAGCCAGCCGTTCGAGAAGGCCGTCTGTACTCATGTTCAGCGTTTGCAGCGTACGTGATGCCGCGCAGTCGGTCGAAAGCATCGCAGCAAAGATGTCATCAGTCGATACCCAGGCATGTCCCCGCTCTCCGGCCAGTTTTCCTGCCGTGGCCAGCACTTCGTGCACGGTCGTGGCCATTGCCTCTACGGGAGCGGCGTCGAGGACCTCCGACCGCTCGTCGGGGTCATGGAGACCGTTTTCGTCGCGGTCTGATTGGTGCTGAGAGGCCTCGGACATCGAACGCATACGATCCAGCGATTGACCTGAAGCCTCCCGAGACGACGGAGGCGCAAACGTATGTATTGTCGCACGAGGGAAAGACCCGGCATCGGCGTACTCACCAGCGCGCAATGCGCCCCGATCGTTTGGTCAATGGCTCTGGTCGACAAACGCCTCTTCGGCCAGTCTGCGAACGGCCCGCAGATCGACTTTGCCGGTTCCCAACGTCGGTACTGACTCGACCTCGAGAAAACTTTCCGGAGATGGAATGAAGAGTCGAGGCAAGCCCGTCTTTCCGAGACGATCGACGATCTCCGCGGCGGACAGATCGAGCGGGCTGTGCACCACGACGATCCGCTCGCCCCTGCGGGGGTCGGGAACGGCCGTTATTACCGCGTGCTGCGCGCTGCCGCCATCGGCGCTGAGGATTTCGGCGATCTTTTCTTCGATGAGAAGATGCGGCACCGTTTCTCCGGCCACTTTGGAGAATTGGCTGACTCTGCCCGTGATCGTGATGAACTGATCTTCGTCGACACGCACGACATCACCCGTGTTATACCAGCCATCTTTCAACACACTTTCCGTCAGATCGGGGCGCTGCAGATAGCCGAGCATGACATTTGGGCCGGAGACCCAGAGCACGCCTTCCTGGCCAATTCCCGCGACCTCTCCGGTATCGCGATCGACCACTCTGATCGAAACCCCCGGAATCGGCCGCCCGACGGTTCCTTCCCGAATGGGTGGGGGTCCACTCCCGCGCCAGCGGTTCGCGGGCACGTTGAAAGCAATTGCCGGTGAGGCTTCGGTGACGCCATACCCCTCGAAGGGGCGTATCCCGAAACTGGCCTCGAACTGATCGGCAATTTGTGTGGGCAAGCGCTCGGCGCCGGTGGCGACGGTTGTCAACGAAGCAAATGCCTCCCGCGCAATCTGTTTCGTATAGAGACGAAGCAGTGTGGGCGTTGCGAGCAGAATCGTGCCCTGCTTTTCCTGCGTGATCTTGCCGATGGCATCAGGCTCGAGAGGACTGGTGTGGTATGCCGCTGATGCATCGGACACCAGCGGCATCCAGAGCGTCACTGTCAGGCCGAACGCATGGAAAAACGGCAGCACGCCGATGAGCACATCGTGACGATGAATGCCAAAGCGGGTCGTGATGGCCTGGCAATTCGACCAGACATTTTCATGACTGAGCATGACCCCTTTGGGCTCGCCGGTTGCCCCGGAAGTGAACAGGATGGTGAACAGGTCGTCGCTCCGGATGTTGTCGAGGCCGAGGATTCGTTCCAGCACCGGGACGGGGGTGGCCATGCCGAGCAGTCCAGCCACGGCCTTATCGCGACGTGTGACGCGGGCCGGAAGGTCTTCCAGAAAGATGATTGGCGCATCAAAGGCAATGTCGAGCCGCTCCATCACTTTGCGGCTGGTGATCACATGCTCGATCCCTGCAAGGTCGATCGATTGTTGAAGCCCGTCCCGTGAAAGCACGAAATTGAGATTGACCGAAACTCTGCGGTCGAGCGCCAGGGCCAGATTCACCACCGCGCCCGCGACTGTCGGCGGCATCAGAACGCCCACAGTCCGTTCGTCTGGTTTCAATAGCTCGCGCCTGAGAACCTGACGGAGGGCCAGCGCGCGGACGAGCGTCTCGCCGCCAGTGAGAGACGCTCCGGTCGAATCTGACAGTTTCGGCGACTTTCGCCCGCCGCGGCACTGCCGCAGAACCTGATGAAGGAGCGTGGCGTGGCTGGAAGCATGAACCGGTTCGTTCGCGTGCATCGCTCTCACCCCAGTCCGGAACCGTTTGCTCGGTCACTGGCTGGCGACCGAAGATCTCCTTCGAGTCGCTAATGCTGTTCTTCGCTCACTGTACGAGATTCTGAAGCTGGGTGCGACGAACTGCCTTCGGAGCGGGCGAATCAGCGAAATTGCCAGGATGTCGCATTCTCTCCTTTACTCGCCAACCGGCAATCGGTCACTATTCGTCGAGGTTCAGGTGTGGCGCGGGGGAATGTGATCAGGCAAAGGCGTCGGTGCGTGAAGAGAACGGCAGAAGCGATCATCGTTGGAGCAGGAATTATGGGGTGCGCGATCGCCCACGCGCTCGCCTCGCGCGGCATGCGGGACATTCTGGTGCTGGAGCGCGACGAGATCGGCAGAGGAGCAACGGCCGACGCCGCGGGCGGCATTCGCCAGCAATTTTCCACCGAAACGAACGTCAGGCTTGCGACCTGGAGCGTCCGTGTGTGGGAGCGATTTGCCGACGAGTTTGGGCAAGATATCTCTTTGCGACAGCAGGGATACCTGTTCCTGCTGCGCGATGAGTC
>JBFWRO010000098.1:0-8004 GCA_050248865.1 Thermomicrobiales bacterium
GTTGGCTCCCCGTCATCCTCGCCCAGCGCCCTCCAGGATCCCTTAATATCCCGAACGAAGCACTCAGCTGTCAGCAGTCGGCAGTCGGCAGTCAGGTTTCGTCTGACTGCTTGCTGACTGCCGACTGCTCGTAAAGGTGGTTGATCCCGCTGCGTCGCATCTCCTGAAGAGACATGAAAATCGCTTGCGATTCCGTATCCGCGCCGACCACCTAGCGCTAGCTTTGCCCTGCGGCAGTCGGCGAAATGCCGCGAAACCCCTGACCTCATCAGCATCTGAACGGCTACGGTGCCCCCTGGCTGTTGCGAATCATTCCGGCAACAGGCACTATCCCGGCAGCGAAGCCGCCAAAAGAGAAAAAAGGGGTTCGGAATGCCAGATTCTCCACCGAGTGAACTGACGACTACCTTGATCGAGCTCATGGAGCTGCCCGGCCCCACCGGTCAGGAAGAGCCGGTCCTCGCCTGGTGTCGTCAGCGCTGGGCAGACCTCGGCGCCGATATCACGGTCACCCCCATCGGCAACGTGCTGGCCCACCTGCCGGGTACAGGTCCCCGCCTGCTCATTCAGGGGCATGCCGACGAAATCGGTTTTGTCGTCAAATCGATCGACGAGCGAGGTTTCGTCTTTCTCACCGATGGCCAGGCCGGCAGCCGCAACATCGGCGACCGCTATCCGGTCGGACAGCCAGCCCTGATCGTCGGCAGGGAAAAGCGGGTGAACGGGCTGTTCGCCACCGCCACCGGTCATATTCTTTCCACCCGCAAAGGAGAACCGGCATCCCTCTCGCCCAACGACTGCTTTGTCGACGTCGGCGCCCGCTCGAAAGATGAGGCCGAGTCTCTCGGCGTGCATGTCGGCGCAGGCGTAATCTGGAATCCGCCCACTCGCCGGCTGGGCAGCCGCATCGTGGGCAAGGCGATCGACGACAGGGTGGCGCTGGCAGTGATGACCCATCTGCTTGGCGCGGTCAGCGTGAGCGATGTTGCGTACGATCTGACCCTGGCGGCCACGGTGCAGGAAGAGATCGGTCTGGTCGGTGCGCTTTCGCTGGAGCGGTCGGGACCATTCGATCTGGCCATTGCCATCGACAACGGACCTATCGCCGACTACCCGGGCGTCGATCAACGCGAGATGCCGGTGGCGCTGGGAAAGGGACCATCGCTGGTCTACAAGGATTCGTGGGTGCACTACGACCGCCGGATCATCTACCAGTTGCTCGATGTGGCGAAGCGCAACGGCATTGCGGTCCAGGAATGCATCTTCCCGGGTTTTGGGTCGGACGGCGCGGCCCTCATCCGCAGTGGAATACCTACGGCGCTGCTCGCCGTGGCGACCCGCTACACTCACGCGCCATTTGAAATGCTGGACGAAGCCGACCTGAACGGCGCTCTTGATCTGTTGAAGTCGTTCGTGACCACGCCGCCCGCGGACATACCCTTTGGCCCCTCCTGAGAGACCGTCAGCGTGCCATCATGACCAGGGGCGCATCGACAGTTTCGAGCGAGCCCGCCGCGATGGGCTGCATCGGGTGCTCCTCACGGGAGGGCGGCCAGGCGACCGGCGTCTGATCGCGCACCCACACCTGCCCGAGATTTCGTCCGTAACCGGCGAACCGAAAACCTCTCCGCTGCGCCAGGTGCGCGGTCGGCCGGGCATTCGGATGGATGGCGAAGAGATCGTCCGGCAGCTGAGGTGCATCGAGGAGGGAGTGAATGCGCACGGCCGATCGCGGGGATGTCGCGCCCCGGCTGATCAGATGGGACATCAACGAACTGCCGTACTGCTCGTGGGCATGACGTGCCAGAACGATGGTGAAGGCGAGACCCCGCCCACCGGCGAGCGTCGCCGCCCGATGCTGGAACACGTCGAAGAGCGTGCGACCGAGTCCCTGACCGCGGAAAGCGGGATCGACCGCGATATACCCAAGTTCGATGCCGGCGCTATACGACGCGATGGACTCTGTCGCGCCGGCGACCAGACGATCGAAGCGCCGCACGCACAACCGGTGCAGCCCATCCACATGCGGATCGACTGGGAGAGAGAAGTACTGTTGTTGTCTCAGGCGCGCCCAGCTGAATGCGTGGAGGGTCATGGCGGCCAGAACGGCGCCGTCGTCTGTCCGGATCGACCACAGTTCGACGCGCGGCCGGGTGTTGGGGCCGGCTGAGTCCCAGTTCACCGCATCCGGCGAACCGATTTCTGCCCAGGTATCGAGGGCGAATCTGGCGAGGCGACCACCACTGAAGAATGACCCGCCCAGCCAGGTGAGCGTGCGGATGGCCTCTTCATCCCCTTCAACGCGACTGATCGTTGAAGCGACCATATTCGGTTTTTCCCTGCAGGTGTCCTGCGGTGCATGCCTGCGGGGAACAGCGCGACGAGCGTTGCCGGGACGCTCACCTTCGGTTCATGGCCCTGACTGAGGGCCACCAATATTTAGTTGAGCAGGGAATGTCGTGCGGTAAGCGCATTGTAATGGCTCGGTGAACGGACATCAAGTACGGTCAAGTCGGATGAACGTTCGGTCTCCTATCACGGAGCAGATTACCGCTCGTGGACAAATGGGAAGTCCTGAGTGGCATCGCATTCTCTCTTGACACCTGTGCAGCGCTCCCGGATGCTTCGGTATGCAACCTGTGGCAATCGTGTTGGGAACTTCCCGTCTTTATACCCTTGGAGTGCGTTCATGGCTGACTCGATTCGCGCTCGCGGCGTTATCGCCCGGGAGCCAAATCAACCCGGCGTTATCGAAGAGTTCAATGTGCCGCGCCCGGGTCCCGGCGAAGCGCTCGTCCGGATTCTGGCAAGCGGCGTTTGTCATACCGACCTTTCTGCCAAGAACGGCGTTTTCGGCACCGATTACTTTCCGTTTCTTCTCGGACACGAGGGGAGCGGCATCATCGAGGAAGTCGGCGATGGGGTCACGAACGTTAGGGCAGGCGACTATGTGATCCTGGCCTGGCGGGCACCTTGTGGACTCTGCCGGTTCTGTCAGGTTGGTCAGCCGCATCTCTGCGCATCCAGTCTCAATGCTTCTCAGAAAATGACGACTGATGATGGTCTGACCCTCACTCAGATCCTCGGGATCGGCACCTTCTGCACGCACACCCTGGTTCATTCCCGCCAGTGCGTCCCGATCGCGGAGGGCCTTCCACCCGAGCAGATGAGCCTGATTGGTTGCGGTGTGATGACCGGCGTCGGAGCGGCGCTCTATTCGGCAAACGTCCAACCCGGTCAGTCGGTGGCCGTCATCGGTGCCGGTGGTGTGGGCGATTCAGTGATCATGGGGGCGAAGCTTGCCGGGGCGACCACCATCATCGCCGTCGATGTCGATCCTCGCAAGCTGGCATGGGCCACGGAGTTCGGCGCCACGCATACGGTCAATCCCCGTGATGGCGATCCCGTCGCCGCGATCAAAGCGATCACTGGTGGCCACGGCGTGAATGCGTCGTTCGAAGCGGTGGGCAAACCGGAAACCATCGAAACATCGCTCTGGTGCCGCGATCTTGCTGGAACCTGCGTGATCATTGGCGTGGCCGGACAGGACGCTCGCATCGATCTGCCGGTGGCCAAATTCTTCGATCTGGGAGGCTCGCTGAAAATCTCCTGGTATGGTGACTGCCTGCCGACCCGGGACTTCCCGCTCCTGGCCGCCTGGTACGCGCAAGGCGCCCTCGACCTCGACCGGATCGTGACGAGGACGATTTCGCTGGAGGAAAGCGAGGATGCCTTCCATGCGATGGAAGCGGGCGAAACATTGCGTTCGGTGATTCGTCTCTAGCACAGAAAACACGTGCCACCGAGCGCGATTTCGACAGCCGTACGGGGTCGATCTCGCACGAAAATCGGGATGGCACGGGTTGTGCGGTTGTGCCGACTGAAGTCGGTACCCTCTGTAGGTCGGCGATTACGCGAAAAGAATGGCGGCGGCGGCCTCCCGGCGATGGAGATGAACTGCCGTGTGTTAGAACCGATTTGATGTCCAAACGCATTCACCACCAAAAATCGTTCCCCAATGACATGACTGGGCGGATTCTCCTGGTCGATGACGACCGGCATCTCCTTCAGGTCCTGGCCAACTGGCTCAACTCGGAAGGATTCCACGTCACTCCCGCCTTCGACGGCGAAGAAGCGCTCATGGCGGTCGAACGACACTCCCCCGATGTCGTGATCGCCGATGTTTCGATGCCTAAGGTGGACGGCATCACGCTCGCGGGAGAGCTCAAGCATCGAGGCGTGCCCGTCATGCTGGTCAGCGCGTCACCGTTGCCGGAGGGCACGGACCCCGGCATTCCCTTTCTCCGCAAGCCTTTCGACCTCTCGATATTCACCGACATGGTCACATCTCTGCTCACCAATGCTCCAGGCGATCCGGGTTGATCGATCAGGGGAAACATCTGCTGCTCGATGCAGTCTGACAATTGGCACACATCCTGCATTACAACGACCATCGAGTCTCTTCTTGGCGAGACCTCAGTCCCGGCAGTGCAGCATGGGATACACGGCTTACAGAAAGGTCCACAATGGTTCGAAACGATATCAATCTGGCTCGCCGCCTGCGAATCCCGGCGGCTTTCATACTCCTGATGACGATCGTCTTCGCGGGCGGTATCGGCGAAGTTCGTGGTCAGGAAGCAGCAGAAGAGGCGGCAGCTTCACTGCGTTTCATTCATGCGTCTCCTGATGCGCCGGCTATCGATGTGCTTGTGGACGGGCTGCCCGTTGCCCAGGGCCTCGAATTCGGACTGTTTACGGACTACGCGCCGGTCACGCCCGGGGATCACCAGATCCAGGTCGTTCCAGCGGGCGAGGACGCGGTGTCCGCGCTGATCGACGAGACGGTGGGCACCGATGGTGGACAGGCCTACACCCTGGCCGTAGCCAACCTGCTGAGCGATCTCGAGCTGAAGGTTGTCCAGAGCAACCTCGATGACCTGCCTGAAGGGGAAGCCCGTGTACGCATGGTCAATCTGAGTACCGATGACCAGAGCGTGGACGTGTCACAGGTCGGTGGTGACGAGTGGTTCGGCGATGTCGGATTCGGTGACATCACCGATCATCGCAATGTCACTGAGGGCAGCTACGACCTCGATATCCAGGTGACTGATGCAGACATGCCTCTGGTTTCGGTCGACGCCGTGCAGATCGATCGTGGTACGGAAACGGCATTCTACCTTCTAGGTAACCAGGCAAGCGACAGCCTTCAGGTTTTGACGATTGTTACGAGTGTCAACGCGTCCTGCGCGGTTCACCTGGGTCTCGAAGGCCAGAACGACGATGCCTGCGTGCGCGTCACGCACGCAGCGATCGATGGCCCTGCCGTGGACGTGTATGTCGAGGATAGCCTCATCGTCGAAGGTCTCGAAGCCGGCTCTACCAGCGATTTCGTGATTGTTCCTGCTGGAGACGATCGCAGCGTGGTGCTCGTCCCGGCCGGAGGGACGACGGACGATCAGATCCTTGACTCTGGAGTCGACTTCAAGAGTGGCGAGGCCAGGGATGTGATCATTGGCGGAGACATCAGCGATCTGAAGGTTATCAATGACGGTCTCGATCTTTCGCCCCTGGCCAGCGATCAGGCTCGCGTGCGGACGGTCAATCTCTCTGCGGACGCTGGCGACATCGATGTTCTCGTTACTGACGGAGACGCGCTGTTCGAGGGGGTCGGCTTCGAGAGCTTCTCCGACACGATTCTGATGGATACAGGCACCTATCGCTTGCAGGTTGAGCCCTCCGACAGTGATGAGATCCTCTTCCGTTCGGAAGCTGTGATGATCGACCCGGGGATGTCCTACAACTTGGTGGCAGCGGGTTCCGTCGAGAATGGGACGTTCACCATGCTGGCGATACCTGCTCCGGCCCAGCTGCGTGCCGGCGAAGCAGTCGCGGCCGCAAGTGCCGGCGCAACGCCGCTCAGTGGCCTCACGCCCACTCCAGCCGCGGAAATTGTCGACGCAACTCCCACGACTTGACCTGAACCGCGCTCCGAATCCGCAACCAGCGCCTGCAAGCTGCAGGCGCTGGTTGCCTTCTGCGGTCCAGAGCGGTTTCAGACAATTGTGGCATTTCGAGACACACGGGTGACATGGAGCATCACGATTTTCGCCTGCGGAGCCTCAACAGGCCCGCACGTGACGAGTCGCTGCGGCAATGAGGTCATTCGTTCCGGCCGTATTATTCGCTCGCGTATTCGCCAAGTTTCTTCTTGTCGATAACACGAATGACTTTCGGCTCGATGGCAATGAGTCCTTCACCTTTGAACTTTCCGAGACTCTGGCTCACCGTCTCCCGGTACGTGCCCAGGCGCTCAGCAAGTTCCTGATGCGTGAAGCCGGAGACCAGGCCGGAAGCATCCATTTCGCTCAGCAGAAGTCGAGCGAGTCGTGCCGCAACGCTTCGGAATGCCAGCGATTCGAGTGCATGTTCTCTCTCTTGCAGGCGTTTGCCCATCTCAGCGAGAAGGCGCAACCCGACCTCCGGGTTCTTGCGAATGAGCGTCTGCATGTCGGACCGGCTCAATACGCAAATAACGCAGTCCTCCGCGGCTTCGGCGAAACAGCCATACATGCCCTGTCCGATGAGATTCATTTCGCCAAAAATCGTGTGAGCATCGAGCGAGGCGATGACGAGTTTGCGACCGTCTTCGGTGAGCCTGTAGAGATTGACACGCCCTTTCTTGAGAATGAAGACGACTTCGCTTCTTTCCAGTGGGGAGTAAAATACCCTCCCCCGTTCGCAGGTCACCATCGACGTGCTGGTTGCCAGCCAGTGTCGTTCTTCCTCATTCAACGCCGCGAGAACATCGGTTTCCCGAAAGTGCCACAGCTTGGATTCGAGATCATTCGACGGCAGCAGCACCGGCTGCCGCTTTGATTTCAGAGTTTCGATTTTTTGCTGGATGGCGGCGTTGAGAGGCACTTGCTCACTCCAGTTGTCTCGACGAGTTGCTTGTGAAGCTCCTGGATATCCGGATTACCCAGACTGATCAGCGCTCCATCTAATTGGTACGTCGGAACAGCGAAAACGGATCGAGGTCGTATTGCGTCTGGTTCATCCAGGTCGATGACTTCGACGACCAGACCGTCGAGGTCCCATGTTTCGACGGCAGTCGCGATCGCTCTGGCGGTGCGGCTTCCCGTGCATCCGGCTTGAATATAAATCGAAAGACAGTGCGATGACATGACGAAGCTCACAATTCGGATACGAATCCCTGGGCGATGGATTCGTTGGCTAGCAACAATTCGAGTTGTTCGATCATTTGATCAGGCTGCAGCGGACCGGAATGGATCGCTCGGACGACCCCGAAGGGATCGATGAAAACGGTGGTAGGCAGTCCAGGCACGCGATATGCCTGTGTCACATCCAGCGACTGATCCAGCAGGAGCAGATAGCGAACATCGAGACTGGCGGCAAAGTCGGACACTCTTGTGTCCGATTCCCCGACGTTGATCCCGACGATCGAAACGTCGTCCTGATAGCGGTCGGCGATGCGTTGTATCGCTGGCATCTCGCTCACACAGTACACACAGGAAGTCGTCCAGAAATTGATCAAGACCGGGGTTCCGCGTAACGTCGCGAGTTCGGTCCAGGCGCCTGTCGGATCCTGGAGCAGGAAGTTCGGCGCAAGGCTGCCGATCGAGGAACCCGTTTCGAGTTCGCGCAGATCATTGCGTTCTGGAGCTACCTGCGGCGCAAGACCCTGCGGTTCGTGCTGCCATGGTCGATCGATGATGACGCTGACCAGAACGAGATTGATGGCAATGAGCAACGCGGGCAGGGCATGAACGATCCTTTCCGCCAGACTCGCCCCTGGTTCCGAGTTTTGCGATCCGTCGACATCCATGGTCTAACTCTACTCGGTCATCAAGTGGGAGTCGGCGACAGCGTTGCGCCGGGTGACGCGGACTTTCGCTCCACCCGGCAGCAACGTTCTGTTGCGCTTTCGCTCAGGCAAACGCCGCCTCGTCGAAGTCGTTCGTCGCGAGCACAGGTGCCGGACAG
>JBFWRO010000099.1:0-7998 GCA_050248865.1 Thermomicrobiales bacterium
CCACGAGGTGTTCAGCGCAGATGATTGGTACTTCCGAGCGCTCCGGCAGGCTGACCAATCGTGCATTCAGGCTGTTTGCATCGGCCTCGACATACGGCACGCTCGATCCACCGACGCGAAAGTCGGTGAAAATCGGCATCTTCTGGCTGCGATCCTTGACCGACACAACATCACCAGGCTTCAAACGCTGCGAAGGAATAGTCGCCCGCTGCCCATTCACAAGAAAATGGCCATGGGTCACGTACTGGCGCGCGGCATAGATGGTCGGAGCCAATCCGGCTCGCAGGACAACAGCATCCAGCCGTGTTTCCAGGAGCTGAATCAGATTTTCGCCAGTGGCTCCCGGCATGCGGGAGGCACGCTCGAACGTGCGTCGCAGGTACTTCTCGCCAACGTTGTATTGAAAGCGCAGGCGCTGTTTCTCCAGGAGTTGAACGCCGTAGTCAGACTTCCGTCGCCGGCGCTGCCTGGAGCTGTCCTGGCCCGGCGGATTCGGACGCTTCTTCATGATCCGCTCTGCCTTGGGGGTCAGGGCGACACCGAGTGCCCGCGATTTCTTGACCTTGGCTCCCGTGAAATTCATTCCTGTGATGCTCCCAACAATTGTGTAGTCGTACTTAATAGCAAAGGGCGCATGAAGCGCCGTAGAGAATACCACGTAAAAGTGGCCAGAAACTGATTCTGACCTTCAACCTGCTAATCATATCGCAAAACGTCAAAAACAGTCAGCATTGGCAGTGCGTGGAGAGCATCCCCTGACTGACATCACTTTCAAGGGATCGCATGGCCACTGAGCGTTTCCCACAAAAGGGCCTCGAGGCTTTCTGCATCGATAGGACCATCATAGCGTCGATCGTTCACGAAAAACGTTGGCGTCCCGTTCACTCCGCTTCGCACGCCGCTCATGAAGTCCTCCGAGACCTTTTGTTCGAAGCTTCGCAACCCCAGCGCCTCCTCGAATCGCTGGATGTCGAGACGGAGCGATCCAGCAATTGTGGAAATAGTCTCCGGACGCAAAGTCTGCTGATGTTCGAAAAGCGCGCGATGCATGTCCCAGAAAGAACCCTGATCCGCTGCCGCTTCAGCCGCTTCGGCAGCGAGTTGAGCATGTGGATGGGAAGCGGTCAGCGGGAAATTGCGGAAGACAAAACACAGATGAGCCCCGAACGTTTTCTGCAATGACTCGACAATCGGAAGCGCTGCGGCACAATGCTGGCATTCGTAGTCCCCATATTCGACCAGCACGATTGATGCCCTGGAGTCTCCCTGCATGTGATCCCGTTCGCCGACGGGCAACGTGAGCCGCGACTCATGAGAAAGACTCACTGTGACCCGTCCATTGTGGGCAGGGCTTCCAACGCCGATAGTATTCCGTCGGCTCCCGGGTTGATGCCCGGTGGAGCCAGATAACTCCAGGTAACCACCCCGCTTTCGTCGATAACAAAGAGCGATCGGAATGCGGCGCCGGTCGTTGTGTTGAACGTGCCGTACAGCTGTGAAACAGAGCCGTGAGGGAAGAAATCCGCGAGGAGGGGGAAAGTGAGCTTGCGGTCGGCCGAGTATGCCTTGTGGCACCACAGACTGTCCACGGAAATGGCCAGCAGTTGCGCGTTGTACTTCTCGAACTCGGGAAGTACTTGCTGATAAAGCGCAAGCTGATCGTTGCACGTTGGACTCCAGTCAGCCGGATAGAACGCAAGAATCACCCGCCGGCCGCGATAGTCACTGAGCGAAATCATCTGATCCGGCGTGGCTTTCAATGTGAAGTCCGGTGCTACGGTGCCCTCCGGTAATGGTTGAGGTGCTTCTGACATCTGCGATATCGCTCCTGTTCGACGATGTGGAAAAAACACCCCAGGAAGGGTGCTCGAGAGAGTGACCAGCGTAACTCTAGTGCAGACAACCAAGCCATCGCGACCGGCGAGATTCCGGCTTCGTCTGGGATTCAAATCGTGTGTCGAAGCCGGAGCCAACGGGCGAAACAGTTTTGATTGCGCGAGGCGGCGGTTTCTGGAGCGGGTGATGGGACTCGAACCCACGACATTTTGCTTGGGAAGCAAACACTCTACCAGCTGAGTTACACCCGCCTGAGTTGCTGTCAGTATAGGACGCGGATCGACCATCGTCCATAGCTCGCGCGATTCGCCATAGACGCAACATGCTGCGTCCGTTCGCACTGCCGAGGAAAGCGCCGATCGGTTTTGCACCTGCAACATGTCGAGGAAAGAAACCCTCAGCCCATTGTCGTTCGTAAACTTACAGGGGCGGTAACGGCGACAAACTTTCATCCCTGCGTACGTACTGCGGAAGAGGAAGTTGACGGCCTTTCACAAGGCTCCGTATACTGGTGATCCCTTCCCAAGGGGGCATAGCTCAGCTGGGAGAGCGCTACAATCGCACTGTAGAGGTCTGGGGTTCGAGTCCCCATGCCTCCACCCTCGGGATAGACGACAGCACGGCGCATGCGCCGTGCTGTTCTGTTTGAGTCAGGGTGGCAGTGGCGTGATTAGTCCGCTGGCGTCGGCTTCAACTGACCTGACACCGGAGGTCGGGTGTCGTCATCCCGCTTCGTCCGCGGCCTGCGCTTGCGGACGGGTTTCTCCTCCGTCTGTTTGATCGCGGGCGCCTCGGATGGCGGCCCGGCCAGTGTCGGTGCCGGTCGTGGTGAATCGAAAAGCGCCTCGAGTTGCTCGCCTTCGATCGTCTCCTCCTTGATCAGGAGTGCAGCGATCGCCTCCAGCTTGTCGAAATTTGCGGTGATCACCTCTTTTGCCCGGTCGTGCCCACGATCGACCAGCGTCCGAATTTCCTTGTCGATCTCGTACGCGACCTCGTCGCTGTAATTCCGCTGTTCACTGATCTCGCGGCCGAGGAAGACCAGTTCATCCTTCTTGCCGAATGCAAGTGGGCCAAGGTTCTGGCTCATCCCGAACTCGGTCACCATCCTGCGAGCCAGTCCCGTCGCCCGCTCGATGTCGTTGGCAGCCCCTGTGGATTGCTCATCGAACACCATCAGCTCGGCGATATGCCCCGCCATGAAGACTGCCAGTTCATCCTCGAACTGACGCTTGGTCTTGAACAGGCGATCCTCATCGGGAACGACCCGCGTGTATCCGCCCATCATTCCCCGAGCGACGATCGAAACCTTGCGAACGGGATCAGCATTCGGGAGCATCCTGGCTACGAGCGCGTGTCCCGCCTCGTGATAAGCGGTCATCATCCGCTCCCGCTCAGTAATCACACGGCTCTTTCGCTGTGGTCCAGCAATGACGCGGTCGATGGCCTCGGTGATCTCGGTGCGGCCAATCGTTTTCTTCCCGCGTCTCGCAGCGAGAATCGCTGACTCATTCACCAGGTTCTCGAGGTCAGCGCCGGAGAACCCCGGCGTCTGGCGGGCCAGGTTTTCAATCGAGACGTCCGATTCGAACGGCTTGCCTCTCGCATGCACATCGAGGATTGCCAGCCGGCCCTGAATATCGGGACGATCCAGGATGACCTGACGATCGAATCGGCCGGGCCGCAAAAGCGCCGGATCGAGAACATCCGGTCGATTGGTCGCGGCAATCACGATCACGTTCGTGCTGCTGTCGAACCCATCCATTTCGACCAGAATCTGATTCAATGTCTGCTCTCGTTCGTCATGGCTCCCACCGAGTCCGGCGCCACGCTGGCGTCCCACGGCATCGATCTCATCGACGAAAACAATGCAGGGAGCGCTCTTCTTTGCCTGATCGAAAAGATCTCGCACCCGGCTCGCGCCGACTCCCACGAACATTTCGACGAATTCCGACCCGGAGATCGAGAAAAATGGCACCCCGGCTTCGCCGGCAACGGCCCGCGAAAGCAGCGTCTTGCCGGTGCCAGGAGGCCCCACGAGAAGCACCCCTCGCGGAATGCGAGCGCCCAGCGCCTGAAACTTGTCCGGGTATTTCAGGAACTCGACAACCTCGACAAGTTCCTCCTTGGCTTCGTCGACGCCGGCGACATCCGAAAATGTGACAGTCGGCTTGTCACTGGAAAAGAGGCGAGCCTTGCTTTTGCCAAACGACATCGCCTGACTGTTCGAGCCCTGGGTTTGGCGCATCATGAAGATCACGATGCCGATCAGGAAGAGCATCGGCAACAGGAATCCCAGTGTCCCCAGCCAGTTGCCCCATCGACTGCCTTCCTTGATCTCTATGGGCGGTGCGTCAGTAACCTCGACGCCGTACGCATCGAGTGACTCATAGATCGTAGTATTCGCTGGCAGTATCGTCTTCGCGTTGTTGGTATCGGGATCGGTATACCGTACATGGACGGTGCTGCTGCCCTCGCTCATTTCGAGGGAACGAACTCGGCCCGCTTCGATTTCCTGCGCGACAGTGGCGAAGTCCTTGTTGCTCGTCGATTCTCCGTTGTCAACGACCAGAAACCACAGCGCAATGACGGCAACAATCAGCACCAGCCAAATCGTGCTGCTGCGCAATCGCCTCAGATCTCCCATGGGGTTTTCCTCCGGCCGCGGCCTGCAGACGTCGACAGGTGCGACTCAGTCGCGACACGAGCCGGAATTGTAGCATTTGATCATCCGGGCTCCTGAATAGTGGCCGAATCCAGAATGCCGATAAAAGGAACGTTCCGGAAGCGGCCTGCAAAGTCGAGGCCATATCCCACCACGAACTCGTCGGGAATCTCGAAACCCACCTTGTCGACCTGCACGTTCACCGCCCCGGGTTTGTTCTTGCGGAGAAGCGCCACAACCGTTATTCGAGCGGGTTCTCGACGGCGGAGGTGGTCCAGAAGATACTGCAGAGTCAGACCGCTATCGACGATGTCCTCCACCACGACGACATGGCGTCCGGCGATATCCTTGTTGAGATCCTTCAGAATTCGGACAACCCCGGAGCTCGTCGCGTCGTCTCCGTAGCTGGAAACCGCCATAAAGTCGATCTCGACATGATTGGACATCGCTCGCATCAGGTCAGCCATGAAGGTCACCGCGCCGGTCAGCACACCTACGAGCAATGGAGTCTCTCCAGCCGACTGCGTATCGACGAACGTCGCGATGTCCGCGACAGCCTCCCGGATCTCCTTCTCTTCGATCAGAACTCGCCCGATGCCAACTTCTTTCGCCTGCTTCATGTACTGGTCCCTCTGCCCCACCGTATGACCACAACGTTTGCGTCGATATCGCCTCTGTTGATCTGCCGTGGACCGATGCCCGGTACCGCCAGAACGCGGTTATCAACTGCGACGACGGCCGCCGACCAGCGGGCCAGCGGATGAATTTCCAGTTCTCGGAGAGTCTCCTTCAATGCGTTCCCGGTGGTGAACCACACGTCACCCCTGCGGGCGCTTCGAACCTCGAGGGTACTGACTGACAGGCTCTCCGGCATGAGAATCTGAAGTGAGTTTGCTTTGATTTCCCCAGATTGGACATCTGTTGAGTCCGAGATGTCGATCCACCACATCGAATCAGCGAAGTTCCACGCGTGGCAAGGTCTAGCACGAAAAGCGAGGGGTCCTGTTTGCAAATTGAATGGAAGCATCGAGTGCCTCTCCAGAAGGTGCGCGACCAGGCGGTCCTGTCGGTCGCATCGCAAGTGTCCGCGATCGCCGACAACCCATCGATCATCCCCCGCTTCGATGTGACGATCATCACCAGCGTCAATCGCAAACGTGGCAACGGCTCGAACCCGTTCCCAGCTTGGTTCTGAAACACCCTGCTCTCTGAGCCATCGATGGACGACCCGCGTCGCCACAGCCACCGGCAGGATTTGGAACGATGACACGGCCAGCCTACCGTCGTCAGCAACAACTCCGGCATAGGCGTCGTCTGCGACAACACTGAGGTAGTCGTTGTCTTGCCTGGCTGTTGCGGCGAAACGTGCCAGAGCTGGCTCCGTCCCGGGGAAATACGCTTCGATGAGCGGCAGAATGGTGTGACGAAGGGCGTTGCGGCGAAACGTGGTGTCTGCGTTCGTATGATCGAACACCGGCGTCAGGCCGTGCGTGGAAACATAATCCGCCAGTACCTTGCGAGGCTCAGACAGCACCGGCCTCCAGACGAGCGGCGGCGCCGGACATCCTGTTGACACCGATTCGACCGGCCAGCTTCCCGCTTCGCTCATCGCCGCGACCCCATTCAGACCCGAACCACGAAACAGGTGCAACAGCACTGTTTCCGCCTGATCGCCACGATGATGACCAGTTGCCAGCACCCCGATGCCCAGATCGCAGCACATCCCCTCCAGTGCGCGATAACGCTCGAGCCTGGCTGTATGTTCGATTCCCGCTCCGGTCGTCCGATCGGCAAGTCCCTCGCTCAAGGCAACGATCGTGATCGGTAGCGCCAGTTCCTCGGCAAGCACTTCGCACCGGCGTGCGTCAGCGGACGACTCTGTGCGGAGCCGGTGATCGACATGAAGGAGATGAACGCGGAATTGCCTGAGGCGCGAACACAGGGAAAGGGATCTCGCCACGGCCAGGGAGTCCACGCCGCCGGAGAACGCTACGCCGATCATTGCCCCCTTCGCGAGCTGCAATGTGTCGAGTCGTTGAAGCATTCGCTGGTCGAGCCCAGCGCGAGGTTGTGGACCCAACCTGTCAGACTCCCCGACGATGTGCGTTTTGACTGGAAAAAAGCGGTGCCGACGGGTGGAATCGAACCACCGGCCAAGGGCTTATGAGTCCCTTGCTCTGCCTCTGAGCTACGTCGGCTCATGCATGAACCAGCAACAAAGAGTATCAATCTGCGGTTGTTGAGTCAAACAGCAGAGAAACTCCCCTCGGCGGTCACGAGTCAAGTCGCTCCGCCAGAGCATACAGAATTCGGGTCTGAACGGACTTCGACCGGACTCGGGAAGCCGCGCGGAGGCTGTCGGTGTCCGACCACTCGGTTCTTTTGGAGATTTCGACGGTCATTCGAGGACCCCCTCGAACGCGACGACCTTCCACCCCTTTGATATGGACTGGAAATAGAGATCTCTGACCCGTTTTTGAACTTCTTGTTGAGAGCGACCCGCGGAAACCCAGACTGAGCATATCGCCACTACGTTGGGCAGGCGAACTCGTCGAATGCCGAAGCGAGGCTTTCCATCGTTCCGCCCAGTTGAGCGAACGCAGCTGCGACTGTGTTCCGCGCCAGGACAAGAGCGGTTACCGGGCCGGTTCCGCCGGGGACCGGCGTTATCGCTCCGGCATGACCCAGAAGATCGGCAAAGTTGGCATCCCCTACGACCTTGCCGTCCTCCACGTTGATGCCAAAGTCGAGCACCGCTGCTCCGGGGCGCACAAAATCCCGGTCCAGCCACCTCGGCGAACCTGTCGCCACCGCCAGGATGTCCGCGGACCGGGTGTGTTTCGGCAAATCGATGGTCTTGCTATGACAGATCGTCACTGTGGCATTGCGGCTCGTCAGCAGCGCTGCGAGTGGCCGGCCGACGACGTTGCTGCGTCCAACAACAACAGCGTGCGCACCTTCTATGGGGATGTCGTAGTGATCGAGAAGGAGTAAGCCTCCCTGGGGAGTGCTGGGCGCAAGGCAGGGAAGGCCAAGGTGCAGCCGTCCCGCGTTGGCTGGAGTAATGCCATCGACGTCCTTCATTGGATGCAGATATTCATTGACGACTTCACCGGAAAAGTGTGCGGGCAACGGCATGAGCACCAGTACGCCGCTCACAGTGCGATCGGCACTGAGCTCCTGCAAAAGCTGTCGAAGATCGACATTGGTCGAACCCGCCGGCAGGTCGACGGCGAGATGAACGAGTCCAAGACGGTCGAGGGTCTTGGCGATCGAGCGCCGATAGGCGGCTGCCGCGGGGTTTGCCGAGGCATTGACCGTCGCCAGTCTCGGTACCTCGCCGCCACACTCGATGAGATGCGCAGTGGCCGAGCGGATTTCTCGTCTCAGCTCGGTCGCTACTTCGCCTCCCTGTAAGAGCTGGGTAACGTGGGAAAGCTCGCGTTCTGGGGGGGGCGTTTGTCCCGAAACGCTTCGTGATTCCGTGACCATGCCTT
>JBFWRO010000100.1:0-7994 GCA_050248865.1 Thermomicrobiales bacterium
CCCCCGGGCGAAGAAAACACACAACGCACCGAGCAGCATAACGAACGACAACGTCGTTCTCGTGGAGAGTCCGTCGGCAACGAGACCGCTGACGACTGGGGTGGAAGCCAGGCCGATATAACCGCCGGCCAGGGTCACTCCGGCGGCTGAGGCAGGGTCATCCGGCAGAGCCAGCCCCGCCACGCTGAGGGCCGTCGGGCCTATCCCGGCGAGACCGAATCCGGCCAGTGCACAGCCGGCCATGGCCAGTACACTCGCACTCTCAATGACGATCATCGCACCGCCAGCAATCGAGACGCCGCCCTGGAGCATGATCGCTCCACGTACGCCGAAGCGAGCAATCATCCGGCCGTTCAGCAGTCGACCGACCAGCATGGCAATCGCAAACGCGACGATGCACGCGGCCGCGAACGAGCTGGAAACACCTCGTTCATCCCTGAGATACAAGGCAGTCCAGTCGGCAATAACGACTTCGCCCGCGAACGAGAGCGCTGTGAGCAGACCGCAGAGCCGGATAAGGGGCGATGACAGCGCCAGCCGAAACTGGATTGGTCGCTGCGCGCCCAGGGCCTTGACCGAACGGTCGTGCGCCCGCTTGGGGAACACGAACAACACTGCCAGCATGAGAAGTGCGACCGCTAATCCGGCATAGAGCGACCGAAAGCTGAGAGAGACCGCCAGTCCCACGGCCACGGCGCCGGCGCCGGCGATCGACCCTGCGCTGAACATGGCATGAAGCGGACCCATCAGGTGACGCCCAAGTATTCGCTCCGCGTCCATGGTCAGCGTATTTGCCGTCAGGTCAGAGAGCGCTATGCCCATGCCCCGGATCAGAATGATGCCCACCAGAACGAGGATTCCGCCTTCGATGGCAGCAATGAGCACGGCGCTGCCCGCCAGCATGAGCACGGCCACGAGCAAGACGTTGAAATTGCCCGCTGATTGCGTGATGCGCGAACCGAACAGGAGGACTGGGAGCGAGAGTGCCAGCCCCAGTCCACTCATAAGGCCGAACTGGGACTTGGAAACCTCAAAAGCATCCAGCACATCCGGCCAGAGCGGGCCACCCATGCCAAAGAGCAGGCCAATGGCGATGAGCCCACTGGCGATTCCTGGCAGCATGCCACGGGGAAGCTCTCTCGACGCCTCGTCGTGATGCGATCGCAACGCCGCTGCGCCCGCCTCAGCCGTCACGATGTCGAATTGCTGGCCAATGCGAAGCGGCACACGTGTTTACGCGCGCTCTCCTTCGCGGGCGGCCATGATGTTGGTGGAGTGTCCGGGGTCGAGGCGAGCTCCGGGATTCACCAAGGTCGCGGCGTGATTGACCGCGGTGACCGCCTCGGCCGCTCCCGTGGCGATCAGTTTGAATTTGGCGGGATACCAGGAAATATCACCGGCCACGAAGACACCCGGGATATTCGATTCCATCGTGATCTTGTCGACGACGATCTGATTGCGCTGAAGTTCGAACCCCCAGGTCTTCAATGGGCCGAGATCAGCGACAAAGCCGATAGCCACGATCAGCTCGTCTGCCTCGATACGGTTGACTTCGCCGTCCGCGTTCTTGAACTGCACTGCGCCAAGTCGCCCATCGTTGGTCTTCTCTACTTCGACGACCTCGCAGCCGGGATAATGACACCGGACGGTCGATTCCTCGAGTTCCTTCACCGTGGCCTCATGAGCGCGGAACTTCGAGCGGTGAATGATCGAGACCTCGCTGGCCACGGGTTCCAGGGTTACGGCCCAGTCGACTGCCGAGTCACCGCCGCCCACGATGACGACGCGGCGGTCGCGAAAGTCCTCGACGCGCTTGGCGAAATAGTGCACGCCCTTCCCTTCGAGTTCGTCGACACCGGGGGCGCCGATACGCTTTGGTTCGAACGCGCCGACACCTCCACAGATAATTACGGACTTACTGAACCTCGGCCCGTTCGACGTATCCAGGCGAAACGTCCCGTCGTCCTGCTTCTGCAGTCCGGTTACCTCCTCTTTGAGGCGCACGGTCGGATTCTGGCGCATGGCCTGCTGATACATCTGTTCGACAAGATCCTTGGCCAGGACCTTTGGGAATCCGGCGACGTCGTAGATGTATTTTTCCGGATAGATCGCCGTGAGCGCCCCTCCGGGCTCCTCGAGTGAATCGATGATCTGCGTGCGTAACTGGCGCATGCCAGCGTAAAAGGCAGCGAACAGACCCGTGGGGCCGGCGCCAATAATCGTCACATCAAAGAGGTCGCGATCCGCGGTGGCCCCGTTCGCTGAAGTCGTCATGCAATCTTCGCCCGTTTTTGAAATGTAGAACACAAAGTTGGAACGGTCTCCACGTGATGCGCGGCGCGGCCGTCCGGGGGAGATTCTATCATCAGGCCAATTGCCTTATGACGAGCCTCTCTAGGCGATTTGGGCGTTGTCACCAACCTGCTGCGCCAGCGTGTGAATCCCCGTACAATCAGGTGATGGAAGAGCCGGAGAATCGGTTCGCAAAGGAGCTACACAACGAAATGGTCTTGACATCGTCAACAGGACACCGCGATCTCACCAGTCTTCTTTCTCTACGCGGGAACAACAAGGGCGTCTCCCGGACAGGAGATCCCCGGGCATCAGCTTCGCTCATCTCTCTGATCTACGGCTATCCCGACGCCGCATCCCTGCCAAGAACGGCAGTCGCCGAGGCGACTGCACGGGTGATGGAGACACAGGGTGAATGGGCCCTGCAGTATGGACGCACACAGGGCGTATTGCCAATGGTCGACGCGCTGATCGAAAAGCTTGCGCGCGATCAGCACATCACGGCCAGCCGCGAAGAGATCATGATCACCTCCGGTGGGTCTCAAGCGGTGGCACTGATGCTCGATCTCTTCGTCGATCGAGGCGACACGGTGATCGTCGAGGCGCCGACGTGGATGGGTTTTCTGTGGGCGCTGCGCAATGTTGGTGGCAAGGCGGTAGCGGTTCCCCTGGATGGCGGCGGGATGAAACTGGACATCCTGGAGGCTGAGCTGAAACGGCTCAAGTCCGAAGGCGTCACCCCCAAGTTCATCTACGTGATTCCGAATTTCCAGAATCCCAGTGGGGTTTCGATGCCCGTGGAGCGGCGCAAGCGCCTGATCGAGCTGGCGAACGAATACGGAACCGTGATCTTCGAGGATGACGCCTATCACGATCTGCGGTATTCCGGAGAACCATTGCCGACAATCTATTCTCTGGACGACACTGGTTCGACGATCTATACAGCGACCCTCTCCAAGATCATGGGAGCCGGCATGCGCATCGGCTGGCTTGTGGGTCCTGCCGACCTCATGGCCAAGCTTTCGGTGCTGAAGGTCGACGGGAGCACGAATGTCTTTGGATCGTTTGTCGCTGCCGAATGGATGAGCGGCCACCTCGAAAGCCACATCGAGGAGTTGAAGGGGATCTACGCGAGGCGACGCGACGCGATGCTGGAAGCGCTCGAAGAGCACATGCCTGAAGGCGTGAGCTGGACGAAACCGGATGGCGGGTTCTTCGTCTGGCTGACCGCTCCGGAAGGTCTCGACCTCACGGCTTTGCAACCTCATGCCAAAGAGCGAGGCGTTGAGTATCTCGCCGGCTCGACCTGCTTCGCGGATGGCAGCGGCCAGAACACGATCAGGCTGTCCTTCTCGTTCGCAAACGAGGATCAGATTCGGGAGGGCGTGCGCATCCTCGCAGAAATCATCGACGGGGAGCTGAAAGAAGCCGCAGCCTGATCACAACCCGCTGATCATGTTGTCGGTTGTCAGGACCGTTCCTCGATTCACGGGGAACGGTCCTCTATTTGACGCTGGCCCGGCGTACGTATACGCTCATTCCATGAAGATTGCGTTATGTCTCCGGAAACTGCACGTCAATGTCCCGCTGGACTTCTGAGGGTCGGCACGTTGCCCTTGGCGAATTCGCTTCGCGAGCCGCCAACCGTTTTACGGAGATCCGCGACCGGATCGTCCTGAAAGCGGCGGGGCGCCCGGGTGTGCGTGACCGTCGCTGGGCGTCTCAGTGGCTGGGCATCTTCTGGTCAGTCGCGATCGGGATCATTGCCGCTCTCCTCCCGTTGAGCATTCTGGCAGTGATCCTGCCGGCCGAAGACGTGCCCGTTGGCGCGATGGTTGCGCTGGTTCTTGTGGCCCTGGTCGCGTACGTCTCCGACTGGAGGGCCGGCATTGCGGCGATGGCCGTGGCGGCTCTCGTGCTCTCGCGCTGGTCGGACAAAGAGGCGTCAATCGAGTCATCGCCATCCCTGCGGATACTACTGGCCGGGCTGGTTGCCGGCAGCACGGCGATCATTGTGATCATCGAACGCCTCAAGACAGAAGGGTCGATCGATCGACAGGAAACCCTGGCAGCCCGATCGGCGGCCACTGCGCTCGCCGCCGTGGAGACGCTCGCGGCCACCCACCAGAATCTGAGTCCAGAGTCGAGAACGCAGCTTCACCATGCGATGGTCCGATCGATCGTCGGCGTCAATCGGGCCCACGCTGGTGCATTGTTGCTCGTCGACCCCGATACTGGCGCTCTCGAGCCAGCAGCCATGTACGGATTCGGATCGGACGCAGAGGGGTTTCTCCGGGCCGACAGCGATTCAGATGGATTCGCCGCGCGGGTACGGGGCGAGCGACGCACCCTACAAATTTCCGGCATTCAGCGATCGTCAGGCAAGCGCTATGACAATCTTCGCCGTACTCAGGTAAAGTCGCTGCTCGGTTCACCGATCATCTCCCGCGACGATGACACACTCGGCGTCATCATTGTCGGGCTTCTCGTCGACCATCGCTTTTCCTCACGGGAGGTCCGCAAACTCGACGCGCTGGCGTCGCAGGTTTCCTCGATTCTCGAAACGATGGACGTCATGGGCAAGCGTGAAGTTCAACTTCAGCAGGCGCGGGACGAACAACGCCGCCTGGAGCAGGTCATCGCCGCCGTGCCCGAGGCGATCGTTGTTTCCGCCCCGCCGTCCGGAGCGATCGTGGCCATGAATCAGGCGGCTCAGCGGTTGTTTGCCTCGCTGGACCAGGACTCGATCCTGTCCGCAATTCGACCCGTGGACCAGGAAATAAGCACGCTCTCTCCTGCCGAGCGAGCGCTGACCTTCGGCGAGATCGCGAGCGACGTCGAGTGTCTGATCGATCTGGGAGAGGGGTATCACGTTCCCGTTCTGGCCAGCGCAGCGCCGGTGCGTGACGACAATGGCGAGGTCGTGGCTGTCGTTTCCGCGTTTCGGGATATCTCGGCCCTCAAAGAAGCGAGCCGCCTGAAGGATGAATTTGTCTCCGTCGTGTCGCACGAGTTGCGTTCCCCTCTTACCCCGGTGCGGGGGTTCGTCCAGCTTGTGGCACGCGATCTGGCGCGAGAAGGAGGACACGAAGTTCAGGTCAAGCGTCTGGAGTCGGTTTCGGGCCATGTCGATCGTTTGACGCGATTGGTCGATGACCTGCTGGATGTTTCCCGACTCCGTTCAGGAAGCCTTGAAATTCGGCCTGTCGAGTCGGATCTGGTGCGCATTTGCCAGCATGTGGTGGATGCGTGGACGGGCGGCCCTTCGCCGACGAATGTGGTGTTCGATACCGATTCTTCAGCAGTTGCGGGCACCTGGGACCCGGATCGCATCTACCAGGTGCTGGATAATCTGATCATCAACGCCGTGAAATATGGACCGCCCGATGTAGCGGTCAGGATTGCTCTTTCGCGAGAGGCCGACGATGCCGTGATCGCCGTTTCTGATAACGGACCAGGTATCGACGAGGCACAGATCGAGGAGATCTTCGGAGCGTTTTACCGCACGCCTTCGGCGCGCGTCGGGCAAGTTCAGGGATTGGGGCTGGGGCTCTATATCTGTCAGGCGCTGGTGGAGGCCCACGGTGGACGCATCGATCTGCGGTCGACGCCGAACGAGGGATCGACATTTATCATCAGGCTTCCCGCTCCTGCAGTCAGCGAGGCGACGCTTCCCGTCTCCGACGTGCCAGCGCCGGAAGTACTGGCCGCGCCAACCATGGAAGAGAATGTCGCCGCTGGGCCCATCGAGTAGCGGTGTTGAGTCGTTCGTCGCTGGTCGTCGAGCGCCAGGAACAGAGCACGATGAAGGTTATGGCCGCTAAACCGGGGGAAGCCCGGGAGGACAGTGCTTAGGGTTCCCGTGCAAGCACAGAAGCCGATTACCGATAGCGCACGCGGTTGGGCATGGGCCGACGGACCGGAATGATTCTCGTGCGCCGGCGGGAAAGACCTTGCGAGATCAGAAGCCCTGCTGAAATCAATGCGATCAGCGCCAGTCCACCGACTATGAACGGGTTGAACGACCTCGTCGAGCCGACGACTACCGGAGCGGGAACACCAACCACGAACCGGGCATGCTCGCTCACCTCTGTGGTCACGCTGCCGTAACCTGAATCAATAGCGGGCATTGGTTCCGCTGCCGCGCCGTCGATCCGGTAAATCCGTGCCCCCGCCTCTGACCCGGCGGAGTCGACCGAAATCGTCAGTTGAGCTGGAGCCTGCAATGGCAACGCGGCCATGCCATCGGCGGCACTGAAGGAAATGTCAAACGCCGTGCCCTCCACCAGTGTGATTCCGCTGATCGTCGGTAACTCATGATCGGCGACTGGCTGAAGCATGACGGTCGTTTGATCGGCGAGGGCATTGCGCGGAACGATGACACGGGCGCCCGCCGGGTTTTCCAGTACGCCTCCATGCCGTCCCATCGAAAGGGCCACCATGCCACCCGCGCCGGTGGCCGGTCCGAGCACCGCCTCGGCATCCGCCGCCTCTTCCTCTGCTGCAGCGACCGCTTCGCTTTCCTCTGAAGTACTGTCGGCGGGTTCGGATGACGCCTCGAGCTGGAAACCGTAGTCGGAAGCGTTCGCTTCCGGGCCGCCGCTGGCATCGCCGGCGAAACCACTCGGATTGGCGATCGCGCGGAGAACGACGGCCGGGTCGACTCCCGTGACGCCGGTCCCGTCACCCATCGACCCGTCAGTCACGGGAGCCGCTTGCACGGTTTCGGCAACATCTTCCTCGACGACTTCGACCGCACACTCATGGAGAAAAGTGTCGTTCGTATCGAAGAGCGAGAGGTAGTAGGTTCCGGGCGAATCGGGAGCAAGCCAGCCGAGCACCACACCGGAGTCGGAGGGAAGTGTGCCGACCAGGGATGATCCGCCGCTGGCATTCGCGTCGAACGCTGTATTTGGCATTTCCGCCGGAAACGACCCGCCGGACGCGACAACGCCGATCGATCCAGTACCGGTGATCACGACTTGCACCTGGGTCCCAATCGTCACAGGGGACGAACATTCGATCAGGGCGGACACCGTCTCGCCCTCAGAGAGGTAGCCCTCGAGGTATGTGCTGGTGCTGGTCAGTTCAGCACCCGTTTCGGGGTTGTACGCGTAGAAGTAGAGTGTGGCGTCCGATTCGTACTCAGGAGCGACCCAGTCCACCGACGCACCCGCTTCGATGATGATGGTGTTCTCCCCGGTTTCGGGAAAGTAGCCATCCTGGGCCGAGAGGAGAACCTGGCCCTGTCCGGTAATGCCGATCGATGCTGTCTGACCGGAGTTTACGGATGCCGGGGCCGCCAGCGAGATCGAGGAGACAGTCGGTTCTTCCTGACCACCAACCTGTGCCGGCGCAGGCGGGGTGACGAGCATCAAGCTATTGGCAATCGTCAGCGAATCAGCTCCGACGTTCAAACTGTCGACCGAATAGACCACATTGCCGACCTGCCAGTACACGAGGTCGTATGCGGGCGTCAGATCGTGCCAGGCCGCGTAACCCATCACGGTGGCATTCTGAACGAGCTGGTTGTTGCGGTCGTATGCGGAATAGTCTGGAATCGACCCTCCCGCTTCGCCGGTAACCCGCAGGTACGTCACCGGCATTCCGGGTACCAGCCAGTAAAAACTGTAATATCCGTCGTACGCCTGGATTTCCGGCTCACTGCCAAAGGGCGATGGCAGCCAGGACGGAGCGTAGAC
>JBFWRO010000101.1:0-7988 GCA_050248865.1 Thermomicrobiales bacterium
TCTCGGTGGCAAAAACAACAAAATATATCGGCAGCGCTAAGGTTTCGCCTTCGACGGAGACCGTTCGCTCCTCCATCGCTTCGAGCAATGCAGACTGCGTGCGCGGCGTGGCGCGGTTGATCTCATCGGCAAGCACGACATTGGAGAAGACCGGGCCGGGCCGGAAGCGGAAGTCGCCGCTTTTCTGGTCGAAGTACGACAACCCGGTGATATCACTGGGCAGCAGATCGGGGGTGAACTGAATTCGATGGAAGTCGCCGCCCAGAGCCGCGGCCAGGGCGCGCGCCATCGATGTCTTTCCGACACCTGGAACATCGTCGAGGAGCACATGCCCCTCCGCCAGCGTGCAGGCCAGGAGGAGCGTGCTGACCGCTCGCTTGCCCACGATGACACGATCGATCTGGTCCAGGATCTCAGTCGCAATTCCCTGCGTGTCGAGATCGAGGCGTTCGTGCTCTCGCGCATCGACCTGTCGATCCGATATGAGTGTCATCAGATCAGTTCCTCCGCCGCGATTGTACCAACGCGGCGCGTGCCAACTGGAAAGACGAAGACCAGGAACGGGTCCTGGCCTTCGTCGCGGGGTAGAAGCGGGCAACAAAAGAGGTGAGAACTAGGGATTGAACAGCGTCCCGGTCCACTGCTGAGTACCGCCGATATCCGGGAAACTTTGGCCACTAATCGTGTTTTGCCCAGTGAACGGCACGGCCTGGCGGCTCCAGCCCCCGCCGTCAGATGAAGCCCAGACGGTGAGATGCAGGTGAGGGAACTGGACGAAGCCTTCGCCACCTGGGCCGGAAATGGATCCTATGTATTGCCCCTGGGAGATCGGGTCACCAGATCCCCAACTCCGATCGACGGTGACATGGAACATGGCAACGGCATAGCCATTTCCCATATTTATTGTGATGCCGCCTGAGGCGCGCTCGGTCCAGCTCACGGTGCCGCTGACGGGTGCGTAAACAGGCTGCCCCGCAGTGTTTCGATCCTCGCGGGCCAGGTCGAACGAGTAGAGATACTGGGACAGTGCGCTCGAGTTGATATGGCTCGACCCGTTGTAGCCCTGAGTGATCTCCCAGGTGCTGCCATCGACCGGCCAGACGATTCCGCCACCGGTATTCCCGCTTCCCGGCGCCGACGTCGGGCTGGGACCACTGCCTGGCGGGGTAGCGCTGAGATAGGTGGCTGAGGCGAATCCATTGGTTCCGTTGTACCGCACGGGAAGGAAGCCGTTCGTCTGGTTGCCGGTGATCCCTACTTCCGCACCGCCAGGGATGACCAACAGCACAGCGAACGATGTTCCGGCGCCACTTCTCATGTTGAGCGATGCCGTGGTGTATTGCGTGCCGATCACTACGGCGCCAGATGTCGGTGTGGCGCTCGCGCCGGGCTGCGTTGCCGTCAAGAACTGCGAGGCGACCCAGCCATCGGTGCCGCTGTAGCGGACCGGCGTATAGCCGCTCTGAGGAGTGCCTGTCACACCGACCTGGGCACCATTCGGAATGACGCGAAGAACGCTGTTGGACGTGCCGGGACCAGAGCGCAAGTTCAGTCCGCCGCTTGCTGTCACCCACGCGTTCGAGAGAACAGCTCCCGAAGTCGCCGTGGCTGTTGCTCCTGGCGCCGTGGAAGACAGGAACTGGGAATACGCCCAGCCGTCTGTCCCGTTGTAGCGAACAGGAGTAAACCCGCTCTGCGGAGAACCCGTCACTCCCACCTGAGCGCTGTTCGGCATCACCAGCAGAACCGTGTTCGACGTGCTCGGTCCAGAACGAAGGTTCAACGCGCCACCCACGACCCAGGCATTGCCGATGACCGTGCCGGGTGTCGATGTGGCGCCGGAACCAGGTTGGCTTGCGGTCAGGAATTGCGAATAGGCCCACCCATCCGCTCCGTTGTAACGCACCGGAGTGAAGCCATCTTGCGCACTTCCCAGCACTCCGACCTGCGCAGCGTTCGGCATGACCAGGATCACCGTGCTGGCAGTTGTGGGTGATGAGCGCAGATTAAGCGCCCCTCCGGTCACCCACGCATTCGAGATGACCGCGCCGCCGCCGGAAGAGATGTATTGGGACGACGACCATCCGGTCGTGCCCTGGTAGGTCAGCTGGGTGAAGCCATTGTCGGTCGCGCCAGTGGTATTCACCGTTGCGCCGCGGGGGATGACCAGGAGAATGCTGGCAGCCAAACTGGCAGCGGACCGCAGCCGCAAATTCACGGAAACCGTGGCCACGGCGGCGGCGGTTACCTCATCGCCGGATGAGGTATCGGCCGAAGACCCGGCATCGGCGAGGAAATCCGAAACGATGTACCCACGAGTGCCTCGAGCTGTGACTTCGTACCAGAATGAACCGGCCCCGTCATCGATCGGACCGTCGTGAATCGCGACGAGCCACCCTTCAGGAACTGTCGTCAGAATCGAGCCGTCGTACGACGGTTGATCGCGAACACGGACGTCATCGCCGTTCGCGTAAGACACACGGGCTTCGCCGCCGATGGTGAGGTCGGTATCGGCCCGCGCCGGAACGGGCATGAGCAACCCGGAAGGGGCAATGACGAGTGTCGTGATGACGAGTATGAGTGGTGCCAGCCAGCGGGCTCGCCTGCGAGGCGTCACCAACATGTGATTTCCCTCCCTCCGAGCGACCTTCAGGCTGCAACCTGATCATGCGCGGTCGCCGGTGCGTTCACGAGCCGCTGGTCGTCACCGGGATACCCCCGAAGAGCCACTCATGTACCAGCCTGTGAGCGACCTGACCTGCGATCACGAACATCGCGCGTTCTCGTCAGCCTACAAAACACCTTCACCGATTGTCCACGTGAACGGACGGGAAATATTGACACCCGTATCGCCAAACCCCCTGGCGGCCGGCAGCAGCGGCTAGACTTCCCTGGGTGCCGTGGGATCATCGGGAGTGAGGTGACATATTGGCACAGTCATTAGAGGAAAGTCAACATGCAAACGCATCTTAACGATCTTACGGTTTCGCATCTGGCCCTCGATCTCGTTCCTCAGGCAGGAGAGATTCCGTTTTCGCCGGTCGTAAAATCGGCTGACCTCTCGCTCACAAGCGGGGCCCTGGAGAAGGCGGTGGCCGCGGTTCTCAGGATGACCAGGGAGAAGCAGCCGGTCGACGTGGACCTCGAGTCCGCAACGTTCACCGACAAGGGAGCGGATATTCACATCTCAGCGGGACTGAACCGCTTCCTGAAGGCGAAGGCCACGGCTGAGGTTTCGATTTCCGCTGAGAACGATCAACGTGTGACGGTTTCATTGAAAGATCTGCGCACGCTGGGCAAGATACCCATCGACAGCATCGCCGGTCCGATCATCGAGAAAGCCCTGGCAACTGCGGCCGCCATTCCTGGCATTTCCCTCGATCCGCTCGAAAAGCGCGGGCTGCTCATCGAACCGAATGCCCTGCTCGCGCACCTCGATGTTCCACTGACGTTCGCCGGCGGAGCATGGACCATCTCTTCCAGTACCGAAGGATTGACTGTCAAATATGGTTGAGATTTTGCGATTTCCAGTTCTGCTCCACTTCCGGGACTGAATAGCTCTGCAGTTTGGACAGGAAGATGCGGATGACGACGGGTGTCAGCGTTGTCGCCTTTACCCTTAATGCCAAAATGCTCCAACGCCTCAGGTGCGCGTTGAGGGCTACCTGCTCCCTGCAGCTCGCAGAACCAGCGGTTACCAGGGAATGGCACTTTTCGATCTGGGTGACGGGAGGCGGATGGACGTACTGGTCTTCCACTCGATCGAGAACGTGGGTCCGGCCCAGGAAGCGCTCACCTCAGTTGGCAGGGACCACACCTACTCGCTGATTTCGGGCCTGGCCATTGGCGCTGCCGGCAGCGTTCTGCTCGCAGACGGCATCCTGGCGGGGGCGGACGACTCGTAGCATTCACCGGTTCACCACCTCACGACTGTCGAACGAATTGCACGCGCACCGTTGCACTTCGATGGCCACTCCTCGTTCTTTTTCAGGCGGATTTGCCATCGGAGTATTTCGCGAGTACCGAGGGCGTGCAACCCACGGCACCGCACTATCAAAAATGGTGAGCCACCTCACCTGCCAATGGTTTTGTCAGCACGCCTGCCGTGACATTGGAAGGTCAATTGACGCCCTCTGGAACAACATCGGGATATGTGGCGACGCGATCGCGCGTCGCCGACAATTGCGCAATTGGTGACTTCGGAGGAGGAATCTCATGAAGCTCAACAATCGACGCATCTCCAGGTCGGCGGTGGGATCGCTCATGGCGCTGTCCCTCTTCCTCTCCCTCCTCGCGACGGTTCCCGCACCCAGTTCGACGGAGGCTCAGCAGGCGTTTCCCGCGCCATTGGAGCTCCCGGCCATGGCGCTCGATCCTGTCATACTGGCGAACGCTGGAGTGGCCGGATACACCTCTCTCGGTGGTCGAACCGCTGGAACAGAGGAACTGACACGCATCGCCGGCGAGTTGACCGACCAGATACCAAATGACGACATCCAGACGATGCTCGAGGGAATGGGGCTCATCGAGGGCTACTCCCTGGGGATGAGGTTGCTGCAAGACCCTGCCAACACGGAAAGTGAATTGGCCAGGGACATCTACGGCAAGCTTCATGAATTTGCTGCTGAGGAACAGGCTACGCAAGCGCTAGCTTTCATCTCCGCGCTGACCATTGCAGATCCGGAGTTCGTTCGCGTCGAGGGTACCGGCGTGCTCGGACAGAATGCCGTGTACGGGCGCAAGACCTTCGGGGAGGGACAGGAGCTCTCGTATCAGTTGCAGGTGATCTTCCAGTCCGGACCCGTCATCGCAGTCATCGACCTTATTGACTATCTGGGACAGGAACCGTCGATTACGGAAATCGAAGCGTTGGCGACGCTGCAACATGAGCGCATTCAGGAGGGGATCCAGAGCGGCAGCCTTGGGCTGGGCAACAAAGTGCCGCGCATGATCGAACCCGAGTTTGGAAGCTTTTACGAAATCCGCCGGGATGAGTATTTGCGGCGTGATGGCGTGGACATCCCTCGGAACCTGGAGGATCCGGGTGTCGCCGCCGTACGCGCGCAACTGGCTGGTGACGCAACCGATGTGTACGCGCTGCAGCAATTCGTCGACAATGCCGACGAGATTAACGTGACTCTCCCCGAGCAGTTCGGCATTGGAACGCGGGTTTACCGTTTCCACGACGACACGACCGCTTCAGCGTGGCTGGCCGACCGGCCGAATCAGATCCAGGCGGAATATCAGATCTCCGGTGTTGGCGTTCAGGATATCCAGGTCCTGGCCGGAGGTCCGCAGTTCGGCGACGAGAGTGTGACCCTGTCGTATACCGAACTCGATACCTTCGGTGGACCCGTGTTCCGGGTCTTTCTCCGAGTTGCCAATTCCGTTGCAGACGTTCGTTTCACTCCGCTGGGCGAAGGGTCCGTGGCAATCGCGGAGTCGTATGCAGCGTTTCAGGCGAGCTGCCTTGTCGAGACTTGCCCATCACCTTTTCTGATGACGGATGTTCTCCTCGGACAACCCCTTGGGCAAGGTCCAAGCACGGAAACGCCAACCACAGGCATGACACCAGCGGTTGGAATTACTCCCACACCCGGCGTTCCAGCCAGTCCTCCGGAGGTCCTCGATCTGGCGGCGATGACCCTCATGCCGCGTGACCTCGAAGATGGCGGTCTTACAGGTTTCGGCAGCTCCTACGGGGAGATGATCTTTCGCGAAGAGTTGATCGCCTCCACGGCGACAAGCCGCGGGCTTCCTGACGCCGAGGTCCGCGGTGCGTTCGAGGGCAACGGTCTGGTGCGACGGTATGAGCACTTCCTTTACACGCCACTGAGCGCCAGTGATCCAGCAGGAGAGGCCGCGCAGCTGGTGGTGTCCTATGTCGTGGAATTCACAGACGAGTCGGGAGCTGCCTCAGCGTGGTCGTTCATGGAGGACGAATCCTTTTCTGCCACCTCGGTCGATACGCCGTTGCGCACTCCCCTCGGGCAGCAGTCTGAAGCATCGCGGGATCGTGGTGTCGATGACGCAGGCACTCCGTTCGAGCAACTGGACATCACCTTCCAGATCGGAAACCTTCACGCTGGCGTGGCCGTCGTCGATTGGACTGGATCTCCTGTCGACCAGAGAACCGCGGAAGCACTTGCCGCCCGGCTGCTGCAACGCATCGAAGCTGTGCGGGCCGGCGGCGCTCCGGGACTGTCAGGAATGGTCAACCGCTTGTCAGGCGTGGAGGTCTTACCGCTTGCAGATGAGTATTTCCTCCTCGATGGGGAGAGTATCCGGGCATACGGCCAGAGCCTGGACGACTCGGTCGCAGTAAGTGACATGGCGGCCAGCGAGCGAAGAGTCGACGGCTACCGAATGCAGCAGCAGCTGACTTCCGGCACGGACGCCACCGAAGATGACACATGGTATTTCGTCAGTCTGGAGGCATTTGCCGACACCGCAAGCGCCAGTCAGTGGATCGCTGGCACGCTTCAGCGTATTGGCGCGAACCCTGACCTCTCGAATGTACAAATCATCGACGGGACAGGATATGGTGACGCCTCAGTGCTCTACACAGCGAGTAGCGCCGATGGGGTGTACCAGTACCAGGGAGCGGTGCTTCAGGTTGGCGCCATGGTGGTGGCAATCGACCTGGTTGGTTCGGACGCTCCTTCGGAAGTGATGCTCGATTCGATCCTCCAGCAGCAAATTACCTGCTTGCAGGAAGGAGGCTGTGTGGCACCAATGGCCGTCCCGTCGGTGTCTCCGCAGCCACCAGGCGGTTCCAGACCAGGCAGGAACTAGCACAATCTCCAACGTCGATTTGAGGTTTTCTGATCAATCCCGTTCTGCGCGACCGTTACCAACTGGCGGCGGCAGAACGGGCGGTCCAACGACTTCCCCAACGTTGCACGTCGATGGGAAAGCCATAGCACTCGGTGACGTTTGCGCTTGTCAGCACCTGATCGATCGGACCGGCCGCAACAAACGCGCCTTCACGCAACAGCGCAGCGTGCGTGGTACTGGTCGGCAATTCCTCCAGGTGGTGGGAAACGATCACCGAGCCGATCCCCGAGTGGCTCTGGGCGAGGGAGGAAAGTGCGTCCATCAGGGCCTCGCGCGCCGGAAAATCGAGCCCGGTCGATGGCTCGTCGAGCAAAAGAAGAGGCGGATCGGACATGAGTGCCCGAGCGATGCGGATTCGTTGACGTTCACCCTGGGAGCAGGTCGTAAACGTTCGCTCCGCGAGGTGAGTGCAACCGACGAGGTCGACGAGCTGCGATGCGCGAATGCGCGCCTCCGGTGAATCTCGGCCCTGTTGCGGCCAGACGGTATTGGTTTGACCGGTCATCACGATCTCCAGGACTGTCAACCAGTCGAGCACTTTCTGGTTCGCATCGACGGCGCCGATGCGCTCCCGCAAATCCCACAGGTTCGTTTCTCCCAGAGTTTGCCCCAGTACCCGGACGCGCCCCTTAGACGGAAAGCGTTGTGCTCCGGCAAGCGACAGCAATGTGGTTTTGCCGGAACCATTCGGCCCGAGCAACGCCCAGTGCTCGCCTGGCAATACCCGCCAGGTGATGCCTCGCAGGATAGACGGCCCATCCGCGATCCACAGATGGGCGCTCTCGATGTCGATCAGTGGTTGGTCAGGCACGATGTCGGCGATACATGCTCGGTTGTGGCAGGTGTCGAATCTCAGGACACACCCTGCGCATTGTGCCGCGATTTGCGTTCACTCGCCAATGCGTTTGACGCGTCAATCGGACAATCGTAAGATGACCAGTGAGAAACATCGTTACACGCTCGTGGAAATTGATCGGCAGGCGCCGACTGATGGCTCGGGTGTTTTCGGCTACGCAGGGATTGGAGATACGCATGGATCAACGGGAAATCCTCGATATTATGGCAGCAAAATTGCGAAACGGGTCAATCACCAGACGCCAGTTCTCTCAGGCAGCGGCATTGTTCGGTCTTGGCGCCGCAGCAATGCCCGC
>JBFWRO010000102.1:0-7962 GCA_050248865.1 Thermomicrobiales bacterium
TCCAAACTTCGGGCGATTGTTTCCCTGCGAATGCCTCGTGCGGGAGCGAGAGGAGAAGATTGTTGGAGAGCTTTTCGATCTCTCTCAACTCCACTCGCTCTCGGAGATGACGTTCGATTCATTCAACTCGAATGTTCCCGGGGTACAGGAAGCGTTCAATGCGGCTATCGCATACGCGCGAAACCCTGTGGGCTGGATTTTCTTTCACGGATCCTTCGGCGTCGGCAAGACACACCTCGCAGTCGCGATAGCCAACGAAGTCCTCCAGCACAATGCCATGGGCGTGTATTTTCGAGTCGTACCGGACCTTCTCGATCAACTCAGGGCAACCTTTGATCCGGAACATGGCGTGGCCTACGACGAGCGATTCCAGCAGATTCGTAACGCTCACCTGCTGATTCTGGACGACCTGGGGACGGAGCAGACCACCCCATGGGCTCGGGAAAAGCTCTACCAGTTGTTCAATCATCGCTACAACGAACAACTTCCGACGGTAATCACGTCGAACCAGGATTACAAACATATTGACCAGCGCATTTTGTCCCGGATGCTCGATACTCGGCTTTCCCAGCGCGTATTCATCGAGGCTGAGGATTATCGGCTGATGCCACTACCAAAACGGTAGAAAACACGCGATCTCGAGACGAGTTTGTGAAATCAATATCGATGATAGAATCACTGAGATTCTGAAGCCCGACGTGAACGGATTCCTAATTCCATGGCGGAACTCGAGTGGCTCCTGTCGCAACTGGGGAGCTTTCGGGCGTTTCTTGATATAGCGGTCGTCTCACTGATCATCTTCTGGCTACTGAGCGTTGCGCAGGGAACGCGTGCCACACTGCTCATCCGAGGGGCAATCAGTTTTCTCGCCATTGGTTACATTCTTGCCACTGTTTTTGAACTGACGACGCTCAACTGGCTGCTCGCGCGTACGTGGCCGGCGCTCGTTATTGCCATTCCCGTGATCTTTCAACCTGAGCTGCGTCGGGCCTTGGAGCAACTCGGGCACACGGGGCAGTGGTTGCGCACGCCTCTTTCGTCCGGAGACGAGCTTTTTAGCGAAGGTACGATCGACGAAATCGTGCGCGCGGCCAGCCAGCTCGCCAGGCAGAGGTATGGCGCATTGCTCGTGCTCGAGCGCGAAACCGGGTTGCAGGACTATGCTGAGACCGGAGTTCCCGTCGACGCTGTGCTGACCAGACAACTGCTGATCAATGTGTTTTTTCCAAACACGCCGCTGCATGATGGTGCAACGCTCATCCGCGGAGACCGGGTTCTGGCTGCCAGCGTTGTTCTGCCGCTCACTGACAATATCTCTGCATCGAGCCAACTGGGCACGCGACACCGGGCCGGCATCGGCGTGACTGAAGACTCCGATGCGCTGGCAATCATCGTTTCAGAGGAGACGGGTCAAATAGCGCTCGCGCACAGCGGCCGCCTGATTCGGGGACTCGACCAGGACCGGTTGCGCCGAGTGCTTCGCACGCTTACAGGATTAGAGCGCGACGAGCAGCGACCATCAGGCAACAATGGAAAGTTTCACTTGCCAACTGGTGAGCTGGTGCGTTCCCGACGTTCTCGTGGTGAGAGCGGGACAAAGAAGGAAGCAGCTCATCATGGCGCTCCAGGTTCTCATTAGTGCATCATGAGACGTTTTCTCGACGGCATGTCGCGCGGCACCATCATGAGACTGGCAGCATCGATCGGGCTTGCCCTGATCCTCTGGTCTTGGGTAACGACCCTGCTCGATCCAGAGACCACCCGAACGTATACCGGGGTGCCTCTCACGATCGAAGGTCTCGCTGAATCACTTGTCATGGTGGATCCCCCTGATGAGACACAGGTCAGAGTGACTGGGCCAGAATCGCTCGTGGAAGTTATGTCGATCTCTGCCATACATGCGACGATCGATGCATCGGATGTCAGCGGACCAGGGTCATATGAGCTGCCCATCAGGATCGAAGCCCCTGACGATATCTGGCGAACTGCCTCCAGTCCGGCCACCGCGACTGTCGACGTGGAAGCATCAGTCGTAAGCGAATTCGAGCTGGAAATTATGGTGCAGGATCTCGACGCGTCCAGTCTTCGCACAGTTCAAGTCGAGCCTGAAGTCAATACGGTAATCGTCCGCGGGCCATCGTCGGTGATCGACCAGGTCGTACGAGTAGCGCTGCCAGTGGAAACCTCCGGCGGTTCACGCGTTTATGAGACGACCGTGGCACCTGAAGCCCTTGACGCCGATGGATTGCCCGTCGAAGGCGTCACACTCGAGCCCGGAGAGGTAGCCGCCACCGTCACCGTGGCGGCCCGCGGAAAAAGTGTCGCGGTGCTGGTGTCAACGGAGGGCTCGCCAGCACCAGGATATGAAGTCATCGACCGAACAGCGAATCCAGTCTCGGTAGTCGTTGAAGGACCGCCAGCGGCACTGGAGCAACTCATTGCCGTTTCTGCCGAGCCCATCGATATAACAGGTGCGTCAACGAGCGTCAGCGCAACCGTGAAAATTATCGATTTGCCCGAAGATGTGACTGTGATTCAACCATCATCGGGCACCGTCGATGTATTGGTGCAAATCGGTCAGCAAGGCGTTCGCCAGTCGCTCACAGGCCTAGAGATCGAAGTGGCAAATCTGGCGCCCGGAATGACAGCTACGGTCTCTCCTGATGTACTGACAATCGAAGTCATGGCTCCTGAATCGGTTCTGTCAGCGCTGACGGTGGAGAGCTTTCAGGTAATCGTTGATGCCGCAGGTCTTAATGAGGGCGTGTACACGATGCAGCCGCTGGTCATCGTCCCGGCAGAAGTTCAGTGGATTACTGCAACACCAGTGGATGTGGAATTGACGATACGGGCGAGTCCGGATTCCACTCCAGAAGCATGATCATCCCGAGGCAGGGTCGTCGTCCTGGTCTTCGGCGGCTCGCTCCATTTCGAAGGTCAGGAGTATGGCCTCGGCGACCTCCTTCATGGATTTTCGAGCGTCCATGCTCGTCTTACGAATGCGCCTGAACGCCTCGGCCTCACTCATGCCGTGGGTATCCATAAGGACCCCCTTCGCACGCTCGACGACTTTTCGCGACTCGAGGGCATCCTTGAGATCACCCACTTCGCTTCGAAGCGCGGTGAATTCCGCAAATCTGGTCAAACTCAATTCGATGACTGGCAAGAGTTCCGCCTCGCGGAAAGGTTTCACGAGATACCCAATAACGCCGGCGCTCTTGGCCCGTTCGACAAGCTGCTGATCGGAGTACGCAGTCAGCAACACCACTGGTGCGATTTGCTCACCAGTCAGAATCTCGGCCGCAGTGATGCCATCGATTTCTGGCATCTGAATATCCATGATCACAATATCCGGCCGAATTTTGCGAGCAAGATCGAGAGCCGATTGACCATCCCCCACGTCCGCGACAACCTCATAGCCGAGATGCGTCAGCATTTCGCGCAGATCGAGTCGAATGAGCGACTCATCATCCGCGATCAGGATGCGACAGGGGGTGCGTTGGGTCACCGGGAAAACTCCACATATGGAAAAGGACAACGAAAAACCACGAAATGAGCGGACGGAATCGAAAGCCTCCGGCTGCATCTCGCGGATTGGTCGGGGCGAGAGGATTCGAACCTCCGACCACCGGTACCCCATACCGGTGCGCTACCGGACTGCGCCACGCCCCGCGCAGGCGAGTATAGCATCAGGCATGCCGCAGCTCCGCTCGAAATCGCCAGACTGGCCGGACTCCTCCTGCTCACCTCGCTTCGATGCCGGAGGCCCAATTCGCTGCACGAGCATTCGCCCCTTTTTCCGGGGTCCGTTGTCGAGCGCGGTGCGAGCAGATTGGAACAGCAAACGGGCGGCCAGTTGGCCACCCGTTTGCCCAGGGCAAATACCCATCGAAACTACTTGATGTCAGCCTTGGCGCCTGCTTCTTCCAGCTTGGCCTTAGCTGCCTGCGCCTCGTCCTTTGAAACCGCTTCCTTGACTGGCTTGGGAGCTGCTTCAACCAGATCCTTGGCTTCCTTGAGTCCCAGGCTCGTCAACTCGCGAACGGCCTTGATGACCTGAATCTTGTTCGCGCCGGCTTCGAGCAGGACAACGTCAAATTCCGTCTGCTCTTCGACCGGGGCGGCGTCTGCGCCACCAGCGGCAGCGGGTGCCACGCCCACAGCAGCCGGTGCTGCCGCGGAAACGCCCCAGCGATCCTCGAGTGACTTCACCAACTCATTGATTTCGAGAACGGTCATGCCCTCGAGTTGCTCGATCAATTTCTCGCTCATGGTTATGGGCTCCTTTGTTTCCTAGTCAACGACGTTTCTTCACAGGGCTGTCTTTAGTCTGCCGCCAGTGCGGAGGAATCACCCAATTGCTCCGCTCTCGCATTGAGCACATACGCGACCGAACGAGCCGGTCCACTCAGCACCGACACGAGGTTGCGCTGCGGCGCCTTGAGCATCCCGAGTAGCTGCGCCTGCAACACTTCCTTGCTTGCGAGCGATGAGATACCTTCGACTTGGGCAGGTGAGATGTACTTCTTATCAAGGACGCCGCCCTTAATGGTCAGGATTCTCGACGTCCGGACGAAATCATTGATCGTCTTGGCAAATCCCACGATGTCGCCGTTGGCGATACCCAGCGCAAGTGGCCCCTCGAGCACAGGATCGAGCCCTTCGATGCCCGCCTGCTCCGCAGCGATCCGCGTCAGTGTGTTCTTGGCGATGCGGAACTCTCCGTCAAACGCTCGCAGCGCCGCTCGCAATCCCTGCAAGTCACCGACTTTCAGACCTCGATAGTCAGTCAACACGACGAGATTTGCACCGCTCATTTGCGCTGCCAACTCTTCGATTGTCCCCGCTTTCTTCGCTGTTGGCATTCTGTTTTCACCTCCTTTCAATCCACAAAAACCACACCAATGACACTCATTCTTTGCAGAAAACGCCCCGGGTCGACTTGGACCCAGGGCGTTTCACAAACCACGTCAGGCTGCGATGCGTTTCTGGGCCTCGACCGGACATTAAGCGCGAAGCGCGCACCGGTTGTCTTCAGCCACGAATGATTCAGTTGTTGACGTCTCCCGCGGCGGGAGACAACCCGCTAGGCCGCTACTTCAGACGCGGCCGCAAGCGCTTCAGGAATATTCATGCGGATGCCGGGACTCATGGTCGTCGAAATCGAAAGGCTCTTGAGATAGATGCCCTTGACTCCCGACGGCTTGGCGCGATTGAGGGCATCGACAAAGGTCAGGACATTCTCCAGAATCTGATCTTCCGTGAAGTGCTTCTTGCCGATGACGGTGTGAACAATGCCAAGGCGATCGTTGCGGAACTCCACGCGACCGCCCTTGAGGTCTTTGATCACACCTGGGAGATCTTCAGCGTTGCGCACGACGGTGCCAGAGCGGGGATTGGGCATCAGGCCGCGACGACCGAGAACCCGGCCAAGTCCACCAACTTTGCCCATCATTTCGGCGGTGGCGATCGCCGCGTCGAATTCGACCCATCCATCGTTGATCTGCTTGATCAAATCGTCAGAACCGACGAAATCAGCGCCAGCTTCTCGGGCGATGCGCTCGGCCTCTCCCTCAGCGAATACGAGGACGCGGACCGACTTACCGGTTCCGTGCGGAAGCGAGACCGTCGTGCGCACGGCCTGATCGGCCTGGCGCGGATCGATCCCCAGCCTGGCATGCATTTCGATCGCCTCATCGAAATTGGCGTAAGCGACTTCTTTCAGCAGCTTCACCGCATCGACGGGCGAGTACAGGGCATCTCGATCGACTTTGGCGCGGGCTTCCGCTCTCTTTTTCGCGATTTTTGCCATGAATCAAACTCCCTGTGGTGCAAACGGGGTACAAACCCCTCCCACGACATGTGTCGCCTATCCGGCGATTTCGATACCCATCGAGCGAGCGGTGCCTTCGATCTGGCGCATGGCGCCCTCGACATCGATCGCGTTCAAATCTTTCATCTTGAGCTCGGCGATTTCGCGAACCTGGTCAGGTGTCACCTTGCCGACCTTATCCATGGGAGCATGAGCTGATCCCTTGTCAATTCCAGCGGCACGCCGGAGCAGGTCGGAGGCCGGTGGCGTTTTGGTAACAAACGTGAACGACCGATCTTCATAGACCGTGATCACAACTGGGATCGTCTGACCAGCCATCGATGCTGTACGTTCGTTGTACTCCTTGACGAAGTTCATGATCGCCACACCATGTTGGCCGAGCGCCGGTCCCACCGGAGGAGCCGGGGTCGCCTTTCCTGCTTCGATCTGGAGTTTGATGTACGCGCGAACTCTCTTAGCCAACGAATGTATCCTCCCGATGAACCGGCCCTCAGCCAGTCAGTGTGTTTACGTTATGCCTCACGCTCTGCCTGCAGGAAGTCAAGCTCGACCGGTGTTTCGCGGCCAAAAAAGGACACGAGTACCCGAATCTTGCCTTTCTCCTGATTGATCTCATCGATCTCGCCACGAAAATCGGCGAACGGCCCCTCAACAATGCGCACCGTATCGCCCAGCTGAAAGGAGATCTTCACCTTCGGCGCTTCGGCGGTCATGCCGGTCAAAATCGCCTGAACTTCTGTCTCAGAAAGCGCGACCGGTTCGTTATTGATGCCGACGAAGCCGGTGACGCTCGGAGTGTTCCGGAGCGTGTACCAGGTCTCATCGTCCCGGATCATGCGAACGAGAACGTAGCCTGGAAAGACTTTTCGCTGGACAGTGTGGCGTTGACCGCTGCGAATCTCGATTTCATCCTGCGTGGGAACGACGACTTCGAATACGCGGTCATGCAGGTCGAGCGCATCGACGCGACTTTCGATCGTTTTCTTGACTTTATTCTCATACCCGGAATAGGTATGGAGAACGAACCACTCGCCCTGCTCCGGCTGCGCAACGTCTCCTGATTCCTCGGCGCGCTTTGCCGCGAGCTTCTCCCTCAGGGACATGCGTCCGGTCGTTGCCTGTTCAGTCATTGCAATTGCGCCCTTGACTTCCTCTTATCGTGTATCTGGCTAGAACGTCTCGAAGAGCTTGAGCAGGAGGAAGTCGATACCGCCCAGCAACAGGCCCAGAACTGTCGACATGGCAATTACCAGGCCGGTAAGGTTTCGGGTTGTTTCCGCGTCAGGCCAGGTGATTTTCCTGATCTCGGAGATCGTGTTCTGAAAGGCCTTGGTGGCCCTATCCCGAGTCGTCCGAAATTTGCTCGTCCTGCTTGCCGTTACGGTCTTGGTAGCTGCTGCATCGGTCTTCCTGACCGGCTCAGAAGCTGCAGCTGGCTGGGAAGCGACGGTTGCCTGGCCCGCGGGTTCCGCGTCACTCGTCGAACCGCGACGCCGACCTTTCGATGATCTTCGTTGAGCAGTCATCCGCTCTTCTCGCAATCCACTCTGATTCGCCGAAACGAACTCCAGCATGACGTCATTGCGTCTTCGGCACACCAACGGGGCGGTCCTTCGCAGACGCCGCCCCTTCCGGTGCGTTATCCATTCTGGCAGGGCCGGCAGGAATCGAACCCGCAACCTACGGTTTTGGAGACCGTTGCTCTACCAAGTGAGCTACGACCCTTCGCTACGCCCTGTGTAAGGGCCTGACTACCGGGTTTCCCGATGCAGCTGGTGACTCCGGCAGCGTGGGCAAAATTTCTTGAGTTCGAGCCGACCTGGATCGTTCCGGCGATTCTTTTCGCTCGTGTAGTTCCGCTCTCGGCAGACCGTACACTCGAGGGTGATCGTATGCCGATCAGCTTTGCCCTTCTTGGCCATTGTACATCATCCCTTGCGCCATTCCTGCCCGGCGCAGACCGCGGGGAGCGACATTCCGCTCCCCATCAAGACTAACAAACTTACGCAATAATGGAGGTAACGACGCCAGCGCCAACGGTGCGGCCGCCCTCGCGGATCGCGAACCGCAGCCCCTCTTCGCACGCCACCGGCGTGATCAGCTCCACCGTCATCTGCACGTTGTCCCCG
>JBFWRO010000103.1:0-7950 GCA_050248865.1 Thermomicrobiales bacterium
AAGGGTGCAGTGCACATGCGCGGGCAAGTTCAGTCGTCGAAAGTCTCCCTCTCATAGCTGCATACCTTTCTGATTGTTCTTTACGATTGCGGCCGATTCGTCTGATTCGAGTCCCTGTGCGCCTCAGCGACTCGTTTCACTGACAGCAGCGGCAGCCCAAGATCGCGAATTCGCGCGATCACTCCATGCAGGGCAGCCTGATCCGCAAACGGTCCGACAAGCACCGTTGTGCCATCGTCTTCGCGCAGCAACGACAGTCCTCCGAGTGACTCGGACCAGCGGTCGTCGAGATGTCCACTGACGCGAATGCGATAGATGCTGCTCTTTTCCACTGCCGAATCCCTTCTATGACGACTCGGTCGTCGCCATACAGCCAATCTATCGGCTGGCGCATATGACGAGATCGGCTAAAGGGTGCAGAAGGAGGTGCAGTTCGAGGGTGCAATTTGACTCGTGCGCTCGCATGAGCGCAGGGCTCTCGCAGCGAACACGTGACCTATCCGGAGTTACGTCGCCTGGGGATCGTGCAAGTGGGACGGGCACACCGGCTCGGCGCCGGCGGGCGACACCGACGTGGGTACAGGAAATGGACGAAGGTCGACGACTTGCTTCAGCTAGAGGAGCCCGAGCGCGCGCCCGCGGGTGATTGCTTCGACGCGGTTGCTCGAGCCCAGTTTCCCGTAGGCATTGGCGATGTGTCTTTTGACCGTGGCGCGACTGATGAACAATTGATCGGCAATTTCTTCGTTTCGCAAACCGGTCGCGATCAAACGAAGAATCTCGATTTCCCGCCCTGTCAGTGGCTCAGGAAGTTGACTGGGCGTTGAAAAAGTCCGTTCCGGATCGCGGAAGAACGACAGCAAATGGTCCGTATATGCTCTGGCCAATCCGCGTGCGGAAGCATGCCGAAGGAGCATGCGCATTTCCTCACCTTCGCTCACGAAGATGCGCACGTAACCTTCTGGCTCGGCCATCATCAGGGCACGCTCGAGTGACGCACGTGCTCGTTCGGGATCCTCCAGGAGAACGAAGCCTGTCGCCAGAACGACCAGCGTTTCGATGACGTTCCCCGATCGATCGCCCCTTTCGGCCTCCTTCAGGAGGCGAGTCAGGAGATCCATCGCCGGTCGGACCGAGCAGGAGCGGGGGTCGTTTCGATACCGGGAGATCAGCATTCTCGCCAGTGTGAGGTATTCGAATTCGCTCAGATAGCTGAGGTCGTCTGTCGTCTCCAGACCGCGCGCACGAGCCCACTCCTGCGCCCGATCCACCCTGCCCTGACGAATCCAGATTCTTGCTTTCCAGGCTGCAATCGGCCGGGCGTCCGGGTGGAAATCACTCACGTACACGTCCTCGGCCTCACTGAGGAGATCGATGGCGCCTTGCCGGTCCCCTTCGGCCTCCCGAATCAGCGCCATCGCGAGGCGCCATCTCCAGACATTGCGTGGAAATCCGGTGTGATCACCCTGATCACGGCTTTTCTGCAAAAGTCGTCGAGCGCTCTCCGAATCCCCGCGCTCGAGAAGAAGTTCACTCATTCCGACATACATATCCGCGGTGCCCCGCATCTCGGGGACGCCATGGTCGATCGCGAGTCGCAGCCCTCGCTCGTAAATCGCCATTGCCTCGCGAAGGCGCCCTTGCGTCACCCTGATGTCTGCCAGAACAGTAGAGCCACCGACCGCATCGGACACATATCCCGCAGTCTGCAAATGGGCCATACCATCATGATAGAGGCGGTACGCATCATCGAGCTCTCCCTGTGACCAGGCCACAAGTCCCAGCAGCGACGACGCCGCGCCCCTCCAGAAAAGATCCTCATGCGGAACAAGCGTGAGAGCTTTCCGCGCGTGCTCGGCCGTTTCGAGGAGTTCGCCGCGGGCAAGGGCAAGGCCGGCTCGAGCAATAGCAATTTCTCCCGGCAGACGCCGGAGCGCCTCGCGGGCATTTGCCTCCATCTCCAAACCGGTCTCGTCGCCGTGCCAGCCTTCCTCCCCCGCACTGCGGAGCCACCGTTCCGCGTTTCGCAGTGGTTGTTCGACGCCACCAATCTGGCCATTTGAGAGAAGCGCAAATGCATGGCCAATACTCAGCAGCGGTCTGGACGAGATCAGTTCGTCAGGAAGCATCTGGTACCAGCGAAGCAGCGTCGCCTCCTGTCTGGTTCGGCGCATCGACGGTTCCGCCGATTCGATCGCGTCAGCGGCCAGGTGGAAATCCTGAGCGGCAATCGCGTGGCCGATCGCCTCACTCAGGAGGCCTTGCCGCCTGTACCATTCACTGCCCCGGCGATGGAGCAGTGAAAGCTCGGAGGGTCGTTCGTCTCGCAAATGCGCCTTCAGCACGTCGGCAAAAAGGTGGTGGTAGCGAAACCAGTGGCGACGATCATCCAACGGAATCACAAAGAGATTCCCTCGTTCCAGATTCGCCAGCATTTCCCTGCTATCGGACCGGCCAGTAACCTCGTCGCAGAGCGACGAACTCAAATGCTCGAGAATCGAGGTTTGCAGCAGGAAATCTCTCACCGAGGGCGATAGACGCGAAAGAACCTCCTCGACCAGGTAATCGACGATGTAGCGGGAATCACCTGCGAACGCGGCGACAAAACCTGAAACGTCGTCCAGGTCCCGCATCGAGAGCGCAGCGAGCTGGAGTCCCGCAACCCACCCTTCGGTGCGATTTTCCAGAGCGGACACATCCGAAACCGTAAGATCGAGGCCCATGACCCGGTTCAGAAAAGTCGTCGCCTCTTCCTCAGTAAACCGGAGGTCTGCGGCCCGCAGCTCAGTCATCTCGCCCCGCGCACGCCAGCGGGAAATCGGCAACGGAGGATCGGACCTGCTGGAGATAACAAGATGCAGCTGCGGGGGACGATGATCGATCAGGAAGCCAACTCCCTGATGAATGACTTCGGAATCAACGGCATGGTAGTCATCGAGAACAAGGACCAAGGGTTCCTCGGTCGCCGCAATGTCGTTGATGAGGCTGGTCAAAATCGATGCGGTCGGTGGTGGTTGTGGCGCTCGCAGGAGAGCAAGCGCATTTTCTCCAGCTTCAGGTCGAGCCGACCGGACCGCACCGAGGACGTACGCCCAGAAGAGTGAGGGGTCGCTGTCGCCAGAATCAAGTGACACCCAGGCCGTCGTTCGTCCACCAGCAGCAAGCCACTCGGCCAGCAAGGTCGTTTTGCCAAAACCGGCAGGAGCTGAAATGAGCGTCAGGGCCCGAACGCTCCCCTGGTCGAGTCGCTGGAGCAAACGAGGCCGTGCGACGGAACCGGCTCGCCAGCCTGGGACGAACCACTTGGTTTCCAGAAGGGGAGGGTGTGCCAGAGCAGGTTCCGAGTGACTCATCATGGTCTGATTATGCGACAAGGTTGCAGCGTTGGTTGAGAACTCCAGACGCCTATCTATGGCGACATACATCCCGAAATTGCAGCGCTTGGCGCGCGGACGATCCCTTGGCCCCCTGCGCGGGAGTGGTCAGATCGTCTCGCCGAGATCCCAAGGCAATCGATCAGCGTTTGCGACTGAACGCGGAATGCGGGCCGAATGAACTCCGGCCCGCATTGCTTCCAACCTCACCGTGCTGCTGGTTGCCTTAGCCCGACCGAGTTGCTGCAAGGTCACGAGCTGTCTTCACGCGTCGTCAGCGGGCCGGACCTCCACCTGCACGGCGCGGGCAACCGTCCGCTCGTCGTACTCGCTGATCGACGCGTTCCATTCACCTCCGCACGTTATCAGCGTCAGGCTTGGGGCATCCGTGGGTCCGATGACCTCGGCGTCAGGAGGCGCAAGGTTGCTCTCCTGGCGGACCCATTCGATCTCGAACACGTAGGTTTTGCCGTCGTCACCGGTGATTTCGACTTTGTCACCCGGTCTGAGCTGGTCGAGGTAAAAGAAGACGCCCTGGGGCACGCCCCAGTAGTTGAGGTGACCGGCGATCACCACGTTGTTGTTCTCGCCGAGTCTGCCAGTTTCCTTATACCAGGTGACCAGCTCGGGACCTGTCGGTTGCTCCATGACGCCGTCGATAATCTCGAGAATTTCCACTCCTGCATCGACCTGCGCCGCATCGACGACGACGCGATCCGGGATTGCGCCGCGGATGCACTCCTCCTCGGGCGCCGGGGTGCCATCCGCAGGCGTGGCGATCTCCTCCGCGACTATCTCCAGCGGCAGATCGAACTCTTCGACCTCGGGTGTCGGCGTCGGTGTGCCGTCCTCCGATTCGCTCGCCGTCTCATCGGATGGCGTCGCTTCCGGAGTAACGTCGAGGCAGCTGATCAGATAGTAGTCCTCCACAGACGGCGTCGGCGTGCCCTCATGCGTGGCCTGGGCCGGAGCCACATGTACCGCACCTGACGGTCCCACTCCGGTATTCGGGTATTTGCCCGGAGGCTTGCCTGGAACGGTCGGCGTGCCCGGCGGCGGCGGGGTCTTCGGCTTGCAGTTGTAGACCTTGACGATCGTACCCTGCCCGGCGTCAACCCAGATGTGCCCCTTCCCGTCGGTCTTCGTCGTCGTGACCTTGCAGGGAATGTGACTGCTCTCGTCAAGATCGTAGGCGCCTTCAGGCAAATCGGCCCAGGTGTACAGTCCGCCGACATTCGTCGTGCCAACACCATGCGATGTATTTCCGGGCCAACCCCAGAGCTCGAAGCTCGCTCCGTGCTCGTAGATCTCGCAGTCGACAGCGCTCGTGAACTTGGGCGTCCAGCACTGGTACTTGTAGACGGTCACCCAGCCATTTTCCGGCCGCGGCACGTTGTACCAGTTGCAGACGATGCTGTCGCCGCCGGCCAGGTCGACCGTCAGATGGTTGCCCCATTGCAGGGGATAGGGGTGGACCTTATCGACATCAGAGCCTGTGCAATCGAGCACGAAGATGTAGTCGATATCGGCCGGCACAGTTTCGGACACGACGTACTTGCCTGGTTCGAGGTCGCCGAAATACACGGCGCCGTCGATCGAATCTCCAGTCATCGATTGCTGATTGGGGCCAACCGGCTGATCGAGTGTGAAGTGCACGCCATTCCAGCGCTGCGTGCAGTCCTTCTTCGGATCCGCGCCCCAGCCGTAGAAGTCGTACCCGGGCGGGCAGAGCCACTTATAGATCGTGATTTCGCCCGGTCCCTTCGGCACGTTGTACACGTGGCAGACCCAGTGATATTCGCTGTAGTTCAGGTCACGGCTTATCGCGCCATTCGTCGATGGATAGTAGGTAAGCCCTTCAGCAATTGCCTCGCCGTTCTGGGCTTCCAGTGAGCAGTAGATGATGGGCTCGAAGTAACCTGGTGGAATCTGTTCATCCAGAGACACAGTGCCCTGCGACACTCCGTACCAGGCGGCATGACCTCCCCCACTGGTGTGAATCGGCCAGTTGCCGCCCTCGTCGGTCACGGTGAACTTCACGCCGTCCAGAGGCAGCGTGCAGGCGCTCGACCAGTCCTCGTATGACTCACCCGTATATCCCTCGGGACAAAGCCATTTGAAGACTTCGATCGTTCGGTCCGGGTCGGGGAAGTTGAACACCCAGCACACGTAGCGAGTGCCCGTCGCCAGAATCTCGGAGGAGAGCGTCACATCACCCGCCACGAAGGCCGAGTAGCCCTCCGCGGTCGCCGTCAGGCTGCCGCCAATTTCCGCACAGAACCACACCGGATCCGAATAGCCGGGCGGAAGCGTTTCCGTAAGCGTGAATGGTCCTGACGGAACGTCGCTCCAGCTTGCAATGCCATCGAGAGTGGTCGCGCTCGACTGTCCGAGGCTGTTCTCCAGCACGAACTCGATGCCATTTCCCTTCGTGGTGCACATATCCAGGTACGCGTTCAGCGGATTCGGAACGACGCCTTCGAGCGGACCTTCCGGACAGATGAGTTTGATGACGGTGATCGATGAGTAATCGACCGGGATGTTGAACCAGAAGCAAACGTACGTTGTTCCCGGATAGGGAATCTCCCCACTGAACGCACCCGAAGTGGTGCTGACCTGCTGCGGGAACGCGTCCAGAACCGCGCCATCCACATAAGCGGTCCATCCGCACCAGACGATGGGCTCGCCCCACCCCGGTTCGAGCGTTTCGCTGAGCGTGAACTGACCGGGCGGGACCCCGGTCCACGACGCAACGCCCCCGGTCGTCGTCATTTCGCTCGAGGTGTCCTCGCTGTCCACCAGGGTGAAGATGTGGCCATCGCCGGCGGCCGGACACGCTTCCTGCCATCCGCCGAGGGTCTGGTACCCCTCCGGCTGATAGTCGCAGTCGTATTTGTATACGGTGACAGTGCTCTCATCTCCGGGGAAGTTGAACCAGTAGCAGACAATCCTGGAGTTCTCGCCTTCCAACGGCAGCTGCACAGCGCCTTCCGTCGCCGCCAGTGCGTTGAACTGCTGACTGGCCGCCTCGATGCTTTGCCCATCCTGCACGACATAGCCGCACCAGATGACCGGTACGCCGTATCCAGGCGGGAGAACTTCCTGCACTGTGTAGGCGCCGGGATGCAGGCCCTGCCACTCGGCGACTCCGCCTGTGGTGCTCTGGTCGAGCGGACCGACGCCATTTTCGGACAGGAGGGAGAATGGAACGCCGCTTTGGGTGTCGGTGCACTGCTCCTGGTACTCGAGCAGCGATTCAGCAGTCGTCTCCGGGCCGCAGATGTACTTGTAGATGGTGACCCAGATCGTGCCCGGTTCTTCGGCGATACCGGTTTCGGCAGCGAAGTTGTACCAGTGGCATTCGATACGCATGCCTTCATACCCGAAGCCGTTCTCATAGGAGCCTCCGGGCGCATCGAATACCGCCCAGTCTCCTGTCACGCCGGCTTCATCGGGCCACTCGACATACCGGCACCAGACCACCGGCTGCCCGTATCCCTCTGGAAGCGATTCACTCGCCTGCCACGTGCCGACGGGCAAGCCGCTCCATCGAGCGAGTCCTGCTGCGTTCGTTGTCTGAACCGCGTCACCGCCGGTCCACTGCAGACTGAACTCCCAGCCTTCGACCGGGTCGCAATTCTGCTCGTACCACGACTTGTCCGAGCCCTCCGGCGCGGCTTCAGAGCAGACATACTTGTAGAAATCGACGTAGTTGTAATCCTCGACGGGAATGTTGTACCAGTTGCACTGGTAGCCGAACGGCTCGGCGGCCGGGAAGAGCGCGACCTGGCCTCCTGTCGACTGATATGGCTGCTGCTCCTCGTCGTCGAGGGTGCCGCAGAAGACTACCGGGTCGCCATAGCCTTCCGGAATCTGCTCAGCCAGTTGGAACGACCCGTTGATGTCGACAACGATCCCATCCCATTGCGTTCCATTGGCCTGCGTGGTCGCCGGATGCTCCCCATTGGCATCCCACATCGAGATCGGGATGTTCAGATGTTCCGACTCGCAGGGACCGGTTTCCTGCTCGGGCAGGCCACCCTGGTAGTACGCGAGCTCACGGTCATATTCCGTCCCTGGTTGACACTCCCACTTGTAGACCGTGATCGAGTTGGCAGCTTCGTCACGGGCCGGGAGGTTGTACCAGTTGCACTGGTAGGTAAATGGCTCTGCGGTGGGCGTGATGGTGATCTGGCCGCCAGTCGCCACATAGGGCTGCTGCGTTTCCTCATCGAGCGTGCCGCAGAAAACCATCGGGTCGCCAAAGCCATCGGGGATTTGTTCGGCGATCTGGAACGACCCCGTCTGGTCGAGAACGACTCCATCCCACTCGGTGCCGTTTGCCTGGGTTGTGGTCGGGTGAGGCCCGTTGCCATCGATCAGCGCGATGGGGATATTCAGGTGCTCCGATTCGCACGGACCCGTTTCCTGATCGGGTAAGCCACCCTGGTAGTACTCGAGCTCCCGGTCATATTCCGTACCCGTCTGACATTCCCATTTGTAGACAGTTACCGAGTTTTCAGTATCTCCTTCAGTCGGCGGGATGTTGTACCAATTGCATTGGTACGTAAAGGAC
>JBFWRO010000104.1:0-7931 GCA_050248865.1 Thermomicrobiales bacterium
ACCCAGGGCCGAGACTAACAAGTGGCAAGGAGGCCACCCAGGGCTGCTCACTTGGGTAGCGAGGCCAACGCATCGCCAGCACGAGCAGGACGGTGACGATCACCAGGACAACGGTGAGCACATCCTTCGTGGCCGTCGTCATAAAGGCGAGATCGATCGTCTCGAAACTGGCGCGAAGGGTGATGTCGATCCAGAAGGCGGCAGGAATCGCAATTGCGAATGCGCTGCGGTCGACAAGCAAGAAAAGAATGAGCAGCCAGCCCGACGCGACAACGCCGGCCGCGGCTACAACCCAGCGAAAGTCCGGATTCTCGGTGAACTGGACGATCAGCCTGCTCGCCGCCAACAGAAGCACGCTGCTCGAAGCGGCCACCCGAACATCAGTCAGCAGCGCGATTGCACCGACTAACGCGATCGCCAGGAATACGATCGCCGCATATGCCATCAGACGCTGTCGATTGCTCTGATCGACAACGAACAGCATCGTCGGCACGAACACACGCTGCGATTGCAGGTTGAGCACCAGGGTCAACACGGCAGCCATCGCGCCAATGGCGAATTGAAAGCGATTGACAACCCAGACCCCGTACGGTACGGATATCCCGGACCCTGCTGCCCATTTCACGAGCGATCGGTCTCCAGCTAGTGTCGGTGAAATGATCGACCGTTGTCTTCACCCATGATCACCGCTTATCGCAGAATGTCAATATCGGAGCGCATGAAGCAATCCGTTATACTCATAGTCGTACAGACGTTCTAGGAAGACTGCGGATTCCTGCATTGACCTCCAGCACTTTCGGACGACACGCCGTTCAGCTTCACCATCAGTTGCTCGATCAGGGACTTGCTTTGCATGACATGCGCTCGGCCGTCAGTCTGGAAGACCGGCTGGGCAGCGATCTGGCGACCGAGGAACCGGGCGGGGAATCCCACCAGGAGCCAGAATTCACCTGGCTGGAACCCTCGCAACCATTTTCGATACCAGTGGCAGCGAGTGCGACGCCAACGCCGATTCGATACTTCCTCGACGGCACGCAGCGTACTTTGCCAGCCTATTATCAGTCGGCAATACCGATTATGGCTTCGGTTACCGCATCCGCAATCCTGGAGCGGCGATCCCCCATGGATCTCGGCGTTGTGCCCGGGATGCTTCATCTGAATCGCACCTGGCTCGTACCGCTCCAGACAAGCATCCCGGAGATTTCCGGGTTTATTACCTCTGTACGCGACGATATGGTAGACATCGTGGACCCACTCGAGCAATACGACCTGGCCGGCTATCAGGCCCGGTTGCGCGACTTTGGCGGAATGGAAAAGGCGGCACTGGCGTCATCTCGACGGTTGCGACGCCGAGGGGAGGAGACACTATTGCGGCGCTGGGTCGGGAAACCTCCGGAAGATGCCTGGATCGTCGTCGACGGCGCATTGCGGGAACCGACTCCTCGCACAGTTGGCGTGGTCAAATCGTTCAATCGCCAGTATCTCATCGGCAATGAGGCAGATGCGCTCTTTCGACTGCCCGCGTCGCATCGTTCTCCGGCCTTTCTTGTCGACGATCGTCGCCACGGCGGGTCGTACATTATTTGGTACCTCCGTTTCTGGAATGCGTCGGGACTCGACCCTCGTTACAGTCTGGTCCGCATCGAAATCGCCGATTCCGACTCAAACCGGCGACTCATCGATCCGCTATCTGGGTGGATTCTGGCCGAGCGACGCCCACGGCCAACAGCGGATAGCCGCTGGCCAACGCTCCTTTATCCCATTCACTTTCTGGAGAAGATCCTGAAAAGCTACCTGTCGCGCGAAATCCGGGAGTGGCCCGGAATCAGGGGCACAGCATGATCGAAACCGGGTTTGTTCGCGACGAAGCGGCGACACCACCAACGTCAATGCCCGCGGGGCCAATCGATGCCTTCCTGCATCTCATCGATACCCGCCATGGCGCGATTGGTCGGGTGGTATCCAGCGAAAAGGAACCGGCAGGTTCGAATACGTTCTTCTTCTGGGCCGGCGAAGAACAACTCTCCCTCGATGTCGGGCACATCGTGGTGGCCTTTTCGGAAGAAGCAGCGGTGATCGGCGTAGTCGACGAGCCTCGGCGCTTTTCCGATCTGCGCAGTTTTCTCGATGACTTCTACGATCGCCGTCTGGAGCAGGCACTCGAACAAGAACCCCCGACGCGACGTCCCGAGGTGCTGGTTTTCGCTGTGCGGGTGTTGCGCACGAAGCATCTGCGTCGCGATGTTGTCTCCCAGCGACCGGTCGTTTCCGGACCTGTCTACTTCGCCACGCGGGAAGCAATCGACTACGCCCTCGGCGTGGAGGGATTCAGCGGACTCAAGATCCCGGCCTTGCTGCACACAAATGGAAACGCGGCGCGCGACGATGACGGCCAGGTGATCCTCGATGAGGACGGCCAGGTCGAGTTCCAGCGTTCACCACTGTGGCTCGATGAAGAATATTTACTCGGTCCGGAGGCCGGCCATGCCAACTGGACCGGCCAGTCCGGCTTGGCCACGAAAACCAGTCACGCGCTGTTCCTGACCAGCGCGATCTTCCAGCAGATGACGGCTGCCGGAAAGTCGGTGGCGGCATTGCTTTTCAATGTCAAAGGGCCGGACCTGATTTGGCTGGACAAACCAGCCATTCCCGATCAGGAGTTGGTGGATGCCTATCTGGACTCCGGGTTCGCTGGATTTACTGAAACGGACCACCGCGCCTACGACTCGATTGGGCTCGAAATCAGGCCATTCGATAATCTCCGCATATTCGCTCCGTTCAAGCCGGGCATGCAGCCTTCCGGCCAGAGTGTTGTGCATTTGGGCGGCGAACGCTATCACGATCGACTGAATACTCTCCGTTCCGCCACAGGTGAGCGAGAGAGTGTCTATCCGATCCTGTGGAACCTCGAACCACTGCTGTACATGGCCCACAAAGTCTTCGACCGCGGAGATCTGGACGACAAAATGTGGGGGCTGATTGCGGAGTTTCGCGATCGGGAAGGGATCACATCGCTGACCACGCTCAGTTCACGGATTCGCGAAATTCTCAACGATCTCGACGACACCGGCGGAAATGAATGGCATGGCCACCACAAGGCAACCATTCTGAAAGCGCTGAATCGCTTCAATGGGTTGACCACCAAGTTCAACGGTCTCCTCACCGACGGTGATGTCGACTATGGAAACCTTCCGCGCACCCACGACGGCTTCTCTCCGCAGGAGGTGCGGGTGATCGACATCGCCAATTGCAACTCGAACGTTCAGGAACTCCTCGTCACGTCGATCGTCGAACGCGTCTGGAGGTTGGCCGAGAAAGGCGATTTGGGAGTCGACAAGCTGATTGTCTTCGTCGACGAGCTGAACAAGTACGCGCCCAATGGCGGGGAAGGTGCCTTGCGGGACACGCTTGTGGACATCGCTGCCAGAGGTCGTCACCTGAACGTGGTCCTGTTTGGAGCCCAGCAATTCCGCTCGAAGGTCGACACCGAAATCCTGGGCAATTGCGGCACCTCCTTCTACGGTCGCGTCGGCGACGAAGAGATCATCAACTCGTCCTACCGATCCTTGAGCGAGACGACCAAAGCCGAGTTGCTGGGTCTGCCCAAAGGGCGTTTGCTGGTCCGGCATGCGCATTTTCGCGCTCCCCTCTTTGGCGCGTTTCCTCGCCCGCCTGTCATTGCCGGCATGGCCGGGCAGCGTGTGTTCAATGGCGAGGGTTCGATCCGGACGACGGCCTCGCCCGCCGACGCCATCTATCGTCTCCTGCAGAAACACCCCGGGAAAGACATGCCCACGCTTGGTCAGGTGCGGACGGTCGCGGGAGACCTCTCGGATGAGTCGATCGAGCGGATCTGCATCCAGTCTGAACAGCGTTACCGCTCGATGGAAGGGAAAACGGCGGCGACTCGGATCACACTCTGGAAGATGATCCAGCGCGATGTGATGAAGGCTCGTGAGGCGGAGCAAATGGGCCGGTGAGGACACTGCGAATCGCTCATCTTTCTGACACGCACCTTGGCTACAGGTCACTGGCCAAGCACGACCCGGTTTCCGGCCGCAATCAGCGCTCGATCGATATCGAGCGGGCATTCGCCTGGGCGATCGACGACATTCTCGCCCGAGACATCGACCTGGTCATTCATTCCGGTGATCTTTTTCATCACTCGCGTCCTGTCTTTCCGGCCATTGGGGCGGCAATACGTCAGTTGCGCAAGCTGGAGCGCAAAGATATACCGGTCGTTCTCATCGCCGGCAACCACGACACGCCCCGCCTGCGGATGACCGGATCGGTCTATAGCTTGCTCGAATCGGCACTTCCGGACGTTCGCTTCTTCGGTGGATACGATGACCATCAGTTCGCGCTCGAGCAACTCGATGTCGTCCTGACGGTAACCCCGCATGGCCGACTGACGAATCCGGAACCAGCATCGGTTTTTCCGGTCAGAGACCGGCGCAACGTCCTCGTGACTCACGGACTTGTACCGCACATGGACCTTCCATACAGCTTGCGTGAACCGGGGGAGGAAGAAATCAGCGAGTTCATGCTCGACCAGGCGTTCGACTACATTGCACTTGGCCACTATCACCAGCACGGCCAACCGCGGCCAAACGCCTGGTACGCCGGGTCGACCGAGCGCATTGGCTGGGGCGACGTCGAGACCGAGCCGGGCTATTTGATCGTCGAACTGGGCTCGGTAGGGTCCGCCCCCGCCGTCGAGCGCGTTCAGGTGCCGATCGCTCGTCCCATGCACGCACACACCGTGCCTGAACGGATTGTCGCCAGTCAGGACGGGGTTCGAATCGCCGAGCATGTTCTGGACTGGCTGCAGAAACTGGACTCTCCTGAGGCCATGACCCGCATTCTGATGCCTGACGCGCCGCGTCCGGTTCGGCGTCACGCCGAAGTGCTGGTGAAGGAGGATGCCGATGGATACGTGTGGTCGGTGCAAATCGCCGGGCGTTCCCTCGAATCGTCAGCCATAGCCGAACACCATCCGGATCTTCCATCGCTCAGCCTGCTGGAACAGTTCGCTGCATTCGTCACGGCTGAACAGGACGCAGGGACATACGACCCGATATTTGCGGTCAATTTCGCCATCGCCGGTCGTCAGGAGCTCGAAACTGCAATGGCGACAATCGAGAGTCAGTTGACGAGTGAGGAATCCTGATGAACCTCGTCGAGGTCGAGCTCCAGGACTACCGCCAATTTCTGGGCGTGCATACCTTCGCGCCCGCCCAGCAGGCGATGATCGGCATTATTGGAGAGAACGGCGCCGGCAAGACGACCCTCTTCGAAGCGATCGAATGGTGCCTCTACAACCCCAGCGGTATCCGCAACGACGACATCAGGCCGCGAGCCCATGGTGGCAGACCGCGGGTCAAAATCACACTCGAACATCCTCGCAGTGGCGAAATCTACGAAATCGAACGCGAGCTCAAGGGGCGCTCCGTGTCGGCGGCAATCTATCGCGTTTCCCAGCCAGAGACGCCCATCGTCCAGGGGACGAAGCAGGTCACCGATTTTGTGACAAAGACCCTGCTCGGCCTTCATTATCAGGCCTTTGTGGCGACGTTTTTCACCCGTCAAAAGGAGCTGAGCTTCTTCGGTGCCCTCGGCGCGACAGATCGTCGCCGGGAGGTTGGCAAGCTACTCGGTCTGGAAACGATCCGCCTTGCTCAGCAATCGATTGGCCAGCAACGTCAGGAGAAGCTGGCGGAAGCGCGGCAACGAAAACAGATCTATGAGGATCAATCATCTGATCGTGATTTCGCATCCGATCGGAGCGCCGCCCAGGCACTGATCGACCAGCGCGCGACACAGGTCGAAGCTGGCGCGGGACAGCTCGAGGCGGTCGCCGAACGACTTGCCATCGCTCGAGACCGACTGCGGCAAGCAGACACGCGCGCAAACCAGCACAATAGCCTGCGACTCGAAGAAACAGCGCAGAAAGGCTCGTATGAACGCAGTCTGGCGGAGATCGAGGCGATCAAGGCCCAAATCGCTGAACTCGATGCGGCGACGTTGCAGGTCGACTCGCTGACTCCGCTGGCTGAGTCGGCCAGCACGCTGCAGGAGCGCTTGCAGGAACACGAGCGCGCTCGCAAGCAATCAGATGCGATTGCCGAAGCGGGACGGCAGCTCGAAACACTGGAAAAGACCGCTGGTCAGATTCGTCTTTCGATCCATGACGTCAAGTCCCGAATCAGCGAAGAACGGGCGCCCTTGCAGATCGAAGAACCGGGCAGCGTCGATGTCCTCAGCGAGATCGCCAATCTCCTGACGATTGCCCTGAGCCGCGATACAGACGGTCTCCAGGCACAGCTGTCTGCTCTCGAGCGATGCATCGGGCTCAGCACCGCGGCCGCCAACGAACAGAAACGACTGACGTCCTATCTGGAGCGGGCAGGACACATCGAAACGGAACTGCGAGAGATTCTCGCAAATGGAGATCCTGCCAAGGATGTTGAAACCGCCGTCACCGCAGCCGGCGAAGCCCGCAAGGCCGAGTCGGCCGCTCGAGCCCGGCTCGCCGAAGATGAGAAGCAGCGGGCGCGACTCGAATCCCTGTCCGCACGTTTGGCGAGTGGCCAGTTCGACGAACCTTGTCCAACCTGCGGGAGACCCTACGACCCGGCGGCAATCGAGCAGGACCTCCTCGCTCTCCGTGTCCAGATCGAGACACTCAGCGAGAACATCCAGCGTGGCATTTCTGAAGCGGAAGAAGCTGCAACGAAGGCGGTGCTGGCTGAGCAACAGGAGGCATCCGCTCGGAAAAGACTGCAGCAGCTGGCCCACTGCAAATCACGGCTGGAGCAGAGCGGACCACACATCGAAGAGGCCCGCGAAGCCTGTGCGCTCGCATCGTCAGCCCTTTCGGCAGCTCTGCACGCTACCGGTCGTGATACGGTGCCATCGGGCGATGACATCGACGCCGTCCGGGCCGAGCTGCTAACCGCGCAACGTCAGCAACAGGAAGTCCCCCTGTTGGAGGCATTACGCCGCGATTACCAGCTCAATGCCGGGCAAATCGAAGCAGCCCGCGCGCACCGGATAAACCTGGGCGCTGACACCTACGACAGATCAGCACATGCCGCGGACACCGAGGCCTGGCGATCGGCGAGTGACGCTTCCGCCCAAATCGCAGTGCTTCTGCAGCGCATCGCTTCGCGCCAGGCAGTTCAGGACCGGTTGTCTGCCGCCGAAACCAGGTCTCGCAGCATTGCCGGGGAAATCGAGAAGACGCAGGAGGCAATCAGGCTTCTCGCCTTTTCGCCAGAGGAGCACGCGGCCGCCCGCGATGCCGAACAGGCCGAACGAGAGCACTACGAACGTCTGCTTCACGAGCAACACGAACTGAAGTCCCTGCTCACCGCCGCCGAGAACGCGTTGATAGGAATCGACGCGGAAGAAACGCGGCTCAAGGCCTTGTTGCAGTCGTCGATCGATGCACAAGTGGCGGCCGATGAGCTCGATCGGATGTACCGGGAATTTTCCCGATTCGAGCAGTACGTCGCCCGCGCCGTTACGCCCGCGCTGGCTGAGATCACCAGTCAGTTGGTCTCCGCCGTGACCGAGGGGAAATACGACCGGGTCGAATTCTCCGAGGACTTCGGCATCGAGGTCTTCGACGGCGATGACGATCACTTCCCGCTCAGCCAGTTTTCTGGAGGCGAGCGGGATGTCATCGCGCTTTGTGCGCGACTGGCGCTTTCACAGTTCCTCGGCGGACAGTCAGGCTCTCCCCCGCAATTCGTAGTGATGGACGAGGTCTTCGGTTCTCTCGACAAGACCAGGCGCGAAAACCTGATGGACACGCTCAACCGACTCGTCGATGATTCAGGCGCATTTCGGCAGCTCTTCGTCATCAGCCATGTCGACGATGTCCGCGCGAGCACGGCTTTCGACGAAGTCTGGCGCGTCGAAGAAGG
>JBFWRO010000105.1:0-7914 GCA_050248865.1 Thermomicrobiales bacterium
CGATCGCCCACCCAAGCTGGTACGCCGTTTCGCTGGAGGATGCACTCTCCATCGACGTGGCGCACGCCGTCGAGATCTACAACCATACGGCCCATCACCACAACGACAAAGGCGACAGCACCGCGCTGATCGAGCAATTGCTGATGCAAGGCAGAAAGGTCCACATCCTCGCGACCGACGATGCTCATTTCAATAGCCGTCCCGACTTCTTCGGCGGCTGGGTGATGGTCAAGAGCGATTCGCTCGATCCGGACTCGATCCTGACGGCGCTGAAAGCAGGCCACTATTACTCGAGTCAGGGTCCGCAGCTCGTTGATGTGACTGTGACTGACACCGTCGTGCAGGTGAAGTCATCGCCTGTGCAGTCGATGTACCTGACCGGCCCGGGTTCGCTGGTCGAGCGTTTGCGAGGGGAGCGTCTGACGAGCGAGACACTCCCGCTCAAACGATTCAAGGATCAGTACTGCCGGGTCACGGTCGTCGACGAGTTTGGCCGCCGGGCGTGGACCAACCCGATCTGGCTGGGATAGGCCGGATTCAGTGGTCATCCTGCAGGAGGACGGCTCCCGGCAGCGCCGGTTTTGGGTTTTCGGGAGCGAACGCGGGTCGTTCGACGCCGAAATGGGCGCGGCGACGAAGCCACGTCCGAATGCCGGTGGCCGCGAAGACGACTGAAAATACCGCAGTGCCGAGCAGGACGATCGCTGCCCCGGAAGCGATGTCGTACTCAAAGCTGAGGAACATTCCGGCCATGCCTACGAAGGCGCCGAGCAGCGTGGAGATGACGATCAGACGACCGAAGGAACTGGTGACGAGCCGCGCCGTGGACGGGGGAATAACGATCGCGGCGGCGATCAGGGTCACGCCCACGATGTTCATCGACACCACTACCGTTGCCGCCAGGGCCAGCGCGAAGCCAGCATCGACCCAACTCGTTTTCACGCCATAGACGCGGGCAATCTCCGCATCGAACGTGGAAAAGAGGAGTTGGCGGTAGCCGAGAAAGACGGCGATCAGCACGGTGACGAAAACGAAGCCGATGATGGCGATATCTTTCGGTGTGACGCCAAGGATATTGCCGAAGAGAGCCGCCTCGAAATTGCGGGTGAAGCTTCGCTCTTTGCTGATGATCGCCACTCCGAGCGCGAAGGAGGCGGTGGTGATGATGCCGATCGCGGCATCAGCGCCCAGGTTGCGCCGCCGGCCCGTGGCATTGATCAGCAGTGCTGAGAGAAAGCCCCACATGCCGGCGCCAAGATAGAAGTTCCAGTTGAGGATATAGGCAACAACCGCACCACCAAAAATGGAGTGGGAAAGCCCATGCCCGATGTAGCTCATTCGGCGGAGCACGATGTAGACACCCATCAGACCGCAAAGAGCTCCGACAAGCGTGGCAACGATAACGCCATTGCGGAAGAACTCGTACTGGAGAGGATCAGTTATGACGTCCAACACGATCCTCTCAGGCGACGTCGCGGAGTGACGGCGTGCTCAGTGAAAACGGCTTGTGCGAGCCAGCCTCCGCCACCAGCAGGGCGCCGGTTTGGTCGTCGACGAGGACCCGCATCTCAGCGTTGAACGTTCTGCTCATGGTCGCGTCGTTGAATACCGAGGCCGGCGGGCCCTGAGCGACAATTCCTCCATTGACGCAGACGACCCATGGCAGGTGAGCGGCAAGGCTATTCAGCTCGTGAGTGGTCATGATGATCGTCGTGCCGGCTCTGTTCAGTTCAGCAAGGAGGTGGAGGATGTCGTCGCGGGTCTTGATATCGACACTTGCTGTCGGTTCATCGAGGATGAGGATTTGCGGTTCACCGATCAGGGCGCGAGCCAGAAAGGTCCGCTGCTGCTGACCGCCAGACAACTCCCGGATATGCCGGCTGCCGAGGCCACCGATGCCGAGATGCTCGAGCGTTTCGGCGACCCGCCGCCGTTCGTGGCGCGATGGCCAGGGTAGCCGGCTCGATCCGCGGACGATTCCCATCATCACCACATTTTCGACCGAGACGGGAAAGCCCCAGTCGATGGTGCCCACCTGTGGAACGTATCCGACACCAAGCGGGGGTCGGTCGGGGCGGACCTGCCGACCATTCACCGAAACGTCACCTTCGACATGGGGAGCGAGACCGAGCAGAACGCGCAGAAGCGTCGTTTTGCCGGCTCCACTTGGTCCTATGACGCCGGTGAACTGGCCTGCCGGCACCCGCAGGGAGAGACCGGACAGCACTGGTGTGCCATCGTAGGCGGCGGTGACATTACGCATCTCAATCGCGTGTGAGGTCATTGGTCCCTGTACTCGACTTCAGGAGGCATCCCTGCTCTCTGACTAACGCTGGAAGGTATCTTCTGGTGAGACGGATGCCAGGGCCGAGGGGTCGCCACCCAGAGCAGTGGCCATGATTTCGAGATTGCGGAGCATCATGCCGACGAACGTGTGCTCCGGGGCACCCACTTCTCCTGGAGGATCGTCATCGCGAAGGTCGTCGAAGTAGTTCGCGCCGGTTTCGCTGGCGACCTGTTCGAGAACCGGGCTGGGGAAAACCTCCGATCCGAAGATGGCCGGCATCTGTTCCTCGTTGATCTGATCGATGAGGTCGGCGACTTCGCGAGGAGAAGGCTCTGAGAAATCAGACGGTTGAATGGCGCCGATCACCGTTATTCCGTAGGTTGGCGCGAAATAGGCCCAGGAGTCGTGATACGTCAGCAGCTTGCGATTTTGTTCCGGAATCGTGGCGACGGTCGCGTGAATCGCGGCGTCGAGTTCCTCGAGGAGCGCCAGATAGAGCTCGAGGTTGGCGGCAAAGTATTCGGCATTGTCTGGATCGAGCTCTGAAAGCTTCTGCTCGATCAGCCTGGCATATTCCATGGCGTAGGGCACGTTGGTCCAGAGATGGGGGTTCGGCGCGCCATCCTCTTCTGGGAAGGAAAAGTCGTAGGCGTATTCCTCGGGTGAAATCACCTTGTCGCCCAGCGTGAAAATTTCGGCGCCTTCCGGGAGATTGGCCTCGGCCAGTTCGATGGTGGGCACCTCCAGCTGGAGTCCGTTGGCAATCAGCATATCGGCCGCGGCCAGAATCACCGCGTCGGAGGGAGCAGGTTCAAACGTGTGGGAGTTGACGCCATCGGGAACGATGCCACGAACATTGATGCGATTGCCGCCGACATTGCGGACAATCGAGCTAATCGGCGCAACGGTGGTCGCCACGTCCAAGAGATCGTTCTCGCCGAGCTCGTCAGACCAACCAGCCACGGCTTCCTGGGCAGCGACGCTCTGCCATTGTGTCGTCGCCAGAATGCCGATCCCACCCGCCAGAGCGAGCGATAGGGCACCGCGCCGGGAAAACTCGTAAGCACGCGATTGTCCTCGTTCGGTCATTTGACTGGGGCCGCCTTTCGTCTCTGAGATGCGCATGGTCCCACATGCGACTATTCGCATCTGAGATACTTATCAGACTACGCCCTGTATCATGGGACGTCAAGAAGGAATTCGTTCTTCTCAATTCTTGAACTGCGAGCATTATCTTGGCAGCGTCCAGCGTCAATCGCTTCTCTCCGGCAAGTACACGACTCACGGAGTCTGCGCAACGACTGCGATCTATCGGCCAGCGGGCAACCCCGCAACGCCTGCTGATACTTTCCGCATTTCAGGACACATCAGAACACCTCACCGCGGAAGAGGTGCTTTCACGGGTGAGCGCCAGTTTTCCGGCGGTCAATCGCTCGACGGTTTACCGCACGCTGGAACTTTTTCGCGACCTGGGGGTGATCGCCGAAACGGACCTTGGCGGCGGGGTCCGGCAGTACCAGATCCTCGACCAGGAGCGGCACCATCACCTCGTGTGTCACGACTGCGGGGCAATCATCGATGTGAACGACGATGTTCTCGATCCCGTGCGGGAGGTCGTTGCGCAGCGCTATGGCTTTTTCGTGGAAATCGACCACCTGGCCCTCTTTGGCCGCTGCGAGAGATGCGTGGAGCCGCACTAATGCCGCTTTACGACTTTTCATGTACGGAATGCGAATGTGTGTTCGAGATCGAGCGGCCCATGAGCGAAGCGTCAGATCCGGTCCGCTGTCCTGTTTGTGGGAAGCCGGGCACGCGGGTGTACGTCACGCCTCGTTTCCTCTTCAAGGCCGACCCTCGCGACGTACGACCTGTCTGGCACAAGCATGACGGCTACGCGCATGCTCACGCTCCGAGGCGAGGCAGGCATCGCAATCCCACAGACGATCACTGACCAGTGCTTACCGCTTCCCTCCAGTGCAGCACCGCATAGACGGGCAAGTGGTCTGATCCGACATCTTCGCCAACATTGGCGTCAGACGCGACGAGTTCCGGCGTGTGCAAGACATAGTCGATGCGCAAAACCGGCTTGAGCTTCCATTTGTCGGCCCGGCTGCCAAACCGGTGCGTATTTCCAACACGAACCGGGAAGGTGGCCGCCCAGCGTCCTGCGTGGCGAAACGGATCGATGAGACCAGCGGCCAGAAGCTGGAGATAGGCTTGCTGCATCGAGGTTGTGTTCAGATCGCACAGAACGATTGCCGGGCTGTTGCGCAACGCCAGCTCGCCGACGCTCCTGACCTGATTTTCCGTCACGGGATCGAAGAGCAGCCCACTTCTCGAGATTCGCGGGGGCCGCGGGTGAGCGACGATGACGCGCAACGCACGGTCGTCGATCAGGATAGTGGCATCGAGATCGGGCCGCTCGGGCGCAAAGGCGATCGCTCCGCTGTTCTGGATCGGCAGCTTGCTGAGCACGCCTTTTCCGGCAAATCCGCCCGGAACCAGCAGCCGGAACGGGTAGGCGCGACTCAGATCTCGCTCGATGACCGCTGCCTGCGATTCGGAAAGCTCTTGGATGCCAACGACGTCGGCATTGCTGCGGAGCAGATAATCGGTCAGCAAGCCAGTATCCGCGAGACCGTTTCCGACGTTGCAGCTCACCGCCACGAAGCCGTCTCCCGGATGGCTTCGCGTGTCAGGGGATCGTGCCTGGCGCACTGTCTCCCTGCCCTGCTCGAAGATCAGTCGGGCTCGATTGCTTTGTGCCAGCATGTTCTGTTCCGTCAGGCGGGCTGTGGCCCCCGAAAGTGCCGGAGGACGTTGGCAGTCATGCGCGAGATGGAGTTCGCGCCATTGTTCCACATGAGGCTGCCGATCCAGTTGATCGAACCCACCGAAAACACCGCGCCGCCTCTGACAGGATCCTGAAGCAGAATGATGTCCGAGCGGACCCGCTTGTCCTCGGTACCGCCCCTGCCTGCCAACATAAAGGTGCAGTCCTCGATGACCACCTGATAATAGTCGGTATGCGCCCCTTCAGTCGTGGCAAGGCGCAGCGTTTCGGGCGGCGATCCGAGTTCGAGGTCGAAGCGATCCAGCTCATCGCCCGCGGCACCTCCCATCACCAGCCCAAAATCGCCGAGCGATTCGGCGGAATCGATTCCCTCGAACACGAAGGCTGCCTCTGGCGAGTCGCTGCCGGGTAAGCGTTGATACCCGGGGGCGCCGCCCCAACCCTGCGCGGTGAACCCAACCCCTACCAGGCGGTTCGGGAATCTGCCGCGAAATCGCCAGAGACCGCCCTGTTCCCCGGTGGAGCTGAGGTGGATCTCGCCGGGATGTGACGTCCATGCGCGCGTTCCATTGATCCCGCGGCGAATCTCGACGACATGTGGCGCCTCCTCGCTTGTGCCTGTTACCCAGTAGAACCCGTTGCCGCCCAGATACATGCAGCGCCCGCCGGCGGCCAGATAGGACTCGAGGGCATCCAGCGCCGTCTCGGTCCAGTACTCAGGGTGACTCCCGGTAACGACCACGTTGTACTGGGAGAGCAGCTGCTGTCCTTCGAGGTGGAGGTCTTCATCCGTGGCGACGTCGTAGTCGAATCCCATCTCTTCCAGCCATTCGACGAGAAAGAGATCAGCGCTGAAGTGGCGAGGGTGGCCGGTGGTCCAGCTCGAGGATTCGGGCCGCATCGTCACGACTGGTCGCAACCGGCTCGAATAGCAGACGCCGGTGTGGTCGGGGTGGACATCGTAGACCGACGATCCCAATTCGGGATGCTCCATCAGGAAATGATCACGCTCGGTCAGGACAATGGGGTCCTGCACTGCGCGCTCGATGAAATCCGGAGTCGATTCAATTCCACCATAGAGGCGTTCATTGCCATAGGCCAGGTAGGTGTTGGTGGGCGCGAGGAAAAGAACCGGGGGCTTTTCTGCTGTTCTGGAGGTGCGTACGTAGAACGGAATGTGATCGACCTCGTCTCCCGCCTGGATTCTGGCGCCGTAGACTCCGGGCTCGAGCGAGTCCGGAACCGTCCAGCGGAAGTCAGTTTGCCAACGGCAATCGGCGAGGTCATCTTCGTGAAAGGCAATTGCGTCGTATTCGTGCGGAACGAGTTTGGGGTTGACTTCGCGGCCAGTCCAGTGTGGCCCAACGACCGCGCGCATCGGCTGGTTGTGGCAGACGCCATCAGCATGGCGTCCCGTGATCTCCGCGACGCGATCTGTGTGATGGCCGATAGAAAAGTCCCAGGCGGCCAGCAGTGCGTTCTGGTCATCCGGGAGACCCGCATCGAGCACGCTCGACACAGCGACTTCCTGTCCGCCCCGAGCAATGACGGGACGAGCGATTTTGCCGTTGTAGCAGTGCTGGGGGCATCCGGCGACGTCCGTAGTGCGGGCGGCGAGGAGGATCGTCTTCACCCGTCCAGGTACCGCCACTGGCGTCGAGTCCTCGCACGCGATCTGCTGCGCGGGCAACCAGGACCTGGGGGCCATGGTGCACGTCAAGGAGAGAGAGTCCCCAGCCGAGGCCACAATGCGATACCAGCGACCAGCAATCAACGGCGAGGCACTCCTCGCAGCTGAACTTCCGCCGGCGCTCCAGGTCAGATGCCCGGAATCGTCGATCGCCAGGAGCAGGAGCGGATGCCCGTCGTCGCCCAGGAAGGAGGCAATCGCCTGCTCCTTGCCTGATCCGGGCATCGATGGGGCGATGTGGCAGCCGAGGACGACTCCCGGCGAGAGATCGAGTTCAGGTTCGAGCGACAGCGTGATCCATGAACCAATCGGCACGGGCTGCGGCCTTCCCGGCCATTCTCCCGTAAAAGCGGCCTCGATAGTTTCCGGCTGGATGGGGTGCTTTGGCCAGAGGGAACCCCGAAAGCGGACCAGGCTTGCCTCGTATGACGGGGCATCGCAACTGACCTTGAACTCGATGGTCTCCCCGGGTCGTGCGCTCAATCGATTGGCATACCCCATTACCGTCATGGTCTGACCACTTGACCTTTCCGCAAACCGCTGATCCTGCGCTATTGCACCGAAGAAACCGGCTCACGTCAACGGCTCGCTCGAGAGACGTCGCTTTGCAGTCCTGAGAAGCGTACGGACGCGCCAGTCTGGCTACGAGGTGCTACTGTTATGTCATCGCGGACAACGCGATGACGCAGGTCAAGGGGAATGGAGGACGGAGATGCAGCGAATACTGATGGCAGTGGTCGCGGCCGTCATTGCGATGCTAGTCGTAGCCGGCGCGGCGGTTGCGCAGGGCACTGAAAGCAATGACGATGACAGTTTTATTTTTCGGGTGAACGGCGATACCACGATTGCCGCCGGCGAAAGCGTCAATGCGGGACTGATCGTCAACGGAGACGTGACGGTCGACGGCACGGTCACGGATACGCTCATCGTGGTCAACGGGACGGCGACGATCAATGGTGTTGTCGGCAGCGAGCTGGTCGTCGTGAGCGGCGATCTGGTGCTGAATGCCGGGTCGGAAGTCGATGACGTGATGCTGGTCAGCAGCAACCTGACGCAGGATCCGGCGGCGGTAGTTACAGGAGAGATCGAAGAGCAGGACAACGACTTTTCGCTGGGCCGGGGTTTGGCCATATTCTCGGTGGG
>JBFWRO010000106.1:0-7843 GCA_050248865.1 Thermomicrobiales bacterium
AATGACCAAGCCGGCCATTCCATGGCGGTCGAACAACGCCAGCGCCGTCAATGAGTAGGCGCCCGCGGCGATCACTCCGACAGTGACCGGCAGAATGGTGTTTTGCTGCGCATAGAAGGCAAATATCAGCACCTGGTCCCAGGCGACCACCAGATGACCGGGCAAATACAACAGCAACGCGGTGACGATCATCCGTGAGGCATCGCGGTCGGTGGCGCCATGTTCGAAAAGCAGCCGGACGATGGGCCTGGAAAGGACGCCCAAAGCGACCACGGCCGGAATCATCAGCGAAGTCACCAGTGCCAGCGAGCGAGACAGTTCTCGATCGAAACCTGAGGGATTCTCCGCCGCGCTCGCGTGGGCCTGAGCCAGCCTGGGCAGCGCCGCGATCGAAACCGCCGCAGCGACGAGTCCGAGGACCAGCTGAACGAGTGTTGTGGCGTACCGCATCGCCCCGACGGCATTTTCCTCCGCGCGCCAGGCGAGATTGCGATCGAGAATGACGACTGCGGCGGAGACGAGCAGACCGGCGAAAACGGGAACCGCCAGCCGAAGCACCCGATGGACTGCCGGATCGTGGAGGTCGCAGACAAGATGCGGAGTCGCGTTGTTGCGCCGCGCTGCGTGCAGCAGCAGGACGACCATCGATATTGCCCCTGCAACCACGCCGAGAGCCATGCTTCGCACGCCCATGGCGTCACCAAAAATCAGTATCCCAACGACAATCGCGCCATTGCGCGCGATCGCGGCGAGGGCGGGACCGCTCGGCTTCTCCCGGGCATACAGCATCGCGCTGAGGATCGCCGCAGCACCGAGAAACGGTAAGCTGATCAGAATGAGCCGCGTGCAATCGATTGCCAGCTGTCGAGCATCTTCTCCCCTGATGAGCTCGTTTCCTCCGATGGCAGTGATTAGTGAGACACCAGCCGGAGCAGCGGCGATCCCTACCATTGCCACAACCAGGCCAGCTCCTCCCACCAGGACCAGCAGCGTTCCACCTACTCGTCGCAGGTGACCGCGTTGCGCCGCCTCGCCAATCGCCAGGAGGGCCAGGACCGGCACGAAGGCCGCCTGCAGCATGCCGTTGACGAGGAGATCGAAGAGAAGGGTGTTGAGATTGTCGGCGACAGTAAAGGCCGCAATATCGTTGCCAGTCCCAAAATTGCCTGCGGCAAGCTGCTCGCGAACCAGACCCAGGACTCGACTGCCCGCACTGCCAAGGAAAACAATGACGGTCGAAATCGCCAGCGCCGTCGAGTGTTGACCACCGAACGACGGGCCGTTGTCCGGATTCGATGGTGTGCTCATGACCGGAAACGTATGATCAGCGGAATCGGATGTAAACGATCAGGAACGGGATGAGCGCAAAGAGACCGTCGGGAATGATCTCGAGATGCATTGGGGCTTCAACCGCCGCCCCGAGCTGGTTGATCGCATCCCAGCTCAAATCGAGCCGCTGAGCAAGAACGATCCTCGATAGAAGCAATCCCCCGGTAACCGCAAGCCAGCCAACGATCTGCAGATCGAGCCCGCGCTTCGCGCCCGTCAAATACGCCATGCTCTCGGCCACACCGAAGCCAAGCAGAAGAGCCAGATAGAACCCCCATCCGGGCAAATAGCCCCAGGCAAGCCCCACGCCGATGGCCACCGCGAAGGCTCCCAACGCCGCTTTGAGAAGGCTGCCCGCTTGCGTAGGATAGGTTGGCAACCCGCGCACGCCCGCACACTCGGGGCATCTCATGCCGACCGGCGTGCGCACAGCACACTGTGGACAGATTGGTTTGCCGCAGCGTGAGCAGCGGAGCAAGGTCAACACTTTGGGGTGATAACTGCATGGCACCTCCCCCGGAATGTGTTGTGGTATCCGTTCTGTCAAGCTGATGGGTCCTGCATGCGCGTCTCCGGCGATCTGCGCAAAAGGATACGGCATGCCGCAGGAACACGAACCGAGTGAGCGATGGTCAGCAGCGCGAAGGAGATCAACACGCGCTGCCGTCGCCACCTCCAGGGTTCGCGTACAAGACGATACGCCCATTCAAGGCCGAGTCGGCGGACGCGTTCAGGGGCGGCGCTGGCGTGACCGGAGAAGTAGTCGAGCGCGCCGCCGACCCCGACGGCGAGGCGAACGCCGGCCCCCTCGAGCGATGCACGGTTTCGCTCGATCCAGAGGACCTGGGCTGGAGCGCCATAGCCGACGATGGCGATCCTGGCACCACTGCTGACGATGCGCTCGATCGATTCATCGTCGCCTGGCGCATCAGGAGTCCCACCAGACCATGCGCCGAGAATCTGGGCCGCAGGCATCATTCGTCTGAGGCCGGCGGCCGCAGCCGGTGCGTCGCGACCTCCAAGCAGGAACATCCCGGTCTCCTCATGAAATGCGGTGCGCCGGACGAGCAACTTCACGATCTCGACGCCTGTCAATCTTTGGATCTCTGATCCGCCTGGAATCATGCGCGCGGCCAGTAACGTGCCAATGCCGTCACAGACGATAAGTTCCGCCCTCGCGATCGCGTTGCGAAATTCAGGGTCACGACGTGCTGCCATCACGTACTCAGGATTGAGGGTGACGACGTGCAGCAATCCTTCATGGGGCGATTGGAGATGGTCCAGCAAGCGGATCATCACCTGCCGCCTGTTCATCACATCCAGCGGCACCCCGAGAATGACGATTCGGGTACTCTCGGTCGAGGAGTCATCACCGGAAGCCGCGGCTGCCGCCTCCAGACGAACCTCCGCGCGATCCTCCGCCACTGAATCCTCCGCCACCAAAACCGCCGCCGCCGAATCCACCACCTTTTCGGCCACCTCCGCCTCCGGATGAAGACGAAGCGAGCGCCTCCGCCGCCGTGGACAGCATGTCGAACAGACTGCTGCTAGCGGAACTCAGACCGCGGGCTGCCGAATCGCTCATATCCTGCAGGTCCGGAAAACCTCCCCCTCCACCACCACCGGGTTTCGGCCATGCGTTTCGGGAATCACCGTAGTCACGGGATCGGTCACGATTCGACCCACCCCACACGATGACTGGTCCGCCGCCCCTGCCGGGCCTCACGGTTCCACCCCCTGGGAGAGGAGTGCCTGCCGGTTCGAACCAGGTCGGTGGTGGTGTGTTGGCTGCGGCGAACTTCCGAACCCACGACTCCTCGATGCCAAACGCGACCACGAAAGGCAGATAGCGTTCGAAGATCTCGGTATGGTTTCCGAGCTTTTCATACGTCTCGATATCATCGAGATATCGCTGGAACGCCCGCCACTTCTCCGCGGCCTCGGCGCCTTCCACGGTCTTTCGGGGCATATGCTCGCTGAGCCAGCGAATGGCCAGCGCCAGCGCCAGCGCGACGATTGGGATAAGCCAGATGGCGCCTGCATCGCTGGCGAACATTCTGATCAGCACAAACGAAAGGATCGCCGCGCCAATGAGCAAGCGCGAGCTCCATCCTCTCCATTTGACTCTGACGGATTCGGGAGTGGCATGGAAGTACCCGCTGGTCACCAGTTCGTCATACAACTGTGCGCGAATGTGGTCGGATGCGTTGACAAATCTCTGCTTGACCTGAGAGAACGTAACCACCTTGCCAGTCTCCAGATCAGATCCGAAGAGTGAGGTCAGTAACGTCTGCTCGTAAGGACGGAGCGTTTCCGGGACGGCGCCGAGTGTCATCGTGAAGTCGGACGATCCGAAGAGCCCCTCCTTTGGCTTTTCTACAAGGGTCAGGATGTTCCGGCTGGCCAGGTCGAGCAAGGTGGCAATGATGTCTCGGTCCTGCACCACTTCATCGAGAAGCGCACCCGCGGTGCCGGGGGCCAGATCGTCTGGTGGGGTCGTCAGGAAGGTTGCGACCGGCGGTGCGTGAGGATCACGTCCAAGTGTGTACCAGATACCGTAGAGAATAATCGCTCCAGCAATCGCAGCGAGTCCTCCGATTGCCAGAAAGAGGAGATTGAGAAGCGCAGAGCGTTCTTCCGCGGCTTCCTGATCCACTGCCTGTTGATCGAGCCGGTCCTGCCAGCTTGGCTCGGTCGCCGAGGTGACCGGCGGGAACTGCAGCCGCACGATGAACTCATCACCGGATGACATACCCGCTCGCGACCACCGCCAGATCTGGTTGTCGATCACTTCGTATTCGAGATCGATGCCCTCCGAGCCAGCGATCGTCTCCTCCGGGTCGACGCTTTCCGGCAAATGAATGGAAACCGTGGCGGCATCGATTTCGGCAATGTCGGTGACTTCATGACTGATCGCAGTCCACCAGAGTTGCTGATTCGGTGGAACCGCATCCGGATAGGTTCGGATCACGCCGTTGACACGATATTCGAGGAGTATCGTGATCGTGCCATCAGTCAACGGCTCGAATCCATAGTCGATCACCGCGTCCGACGAAGACTCGACAACGGTGTAGGTGCCGGGATCGCCTTCGTACCCGGCTGGGCGGACGTAGACATATGAATCAACGCCACCATCGACCACTTGCGAGATTCGCACATTGTCCAGAGCATCGATGCGGTCGAGGGGAATCTCGGCAAAGCCTTCCGAGAATGGACCGCCCGTGAACTCGATTTCCTGGTATTCGGCAACATCGATTGTGCCGTCAGACTGTACGTCGAGGGAAACGTCGTATTGCAGCCAACGCACGGAGCGATGGGTGGCGGCTTCGTCGGTGAACGGGAAGCCGAACACGCTGATAATGACAGCTGCCAGCAAGAACATCGACGAGAGGCAGCGGGACGCGTTGATCATATGCGAACGATTTCCAGGAGTCTCAGGTATTCGGTCCCCGCTCCATTAGCAGGGGTTGAAACGTTCCCGATTATCTCACGCCGGGCCCGTCCAATCAGCCAGTGGAACGATCTGTGGTACTTTCGCGGCATGAATGCCCGGGAGTCTTCACAGTCCAGCATTTCAGACGTCGATTCGGTTATTCGTCAGCTCGGTCTGCGCGGATATCGCGCCACTGGGCCACGCCGGGACGTTGTTGCCGTCGTTCTCGACCAGGAGCGACCATTTACCGCCGAGCAGATAGTGACGTTGTTGCCGGCGATCGGTCGAGCAACGGTGTATCGAACGCTCGAGATTCTCGCGACCGTTGGTATCGTTCAGCGACTGCTGAAGTCCGGGGGGTTTCCCTCATACGTCGTCGGGCAGCCGGGTCACCGGCATCACCTTGTCTGCAGCGGATGTGCACGTGTGATCGAGTTCAGTGACTGCCCGATCGACGAACTCGTCAACGAACTTGCCGAGCGAACGGACTTTACCATCATTACCCACCACCTCGAGATCTCCGGTCTCTGCCCGGCATGCCGCGATCTCCGCACGCGTAATTGACACTTTGTATCAGTAATCCCTAGAATGCGATCACCACGTGCCTGGTATTGGAGCCGCCCCGCCTCCGGTTGCGGCTGGTGACGTTCTCACGATCGAGACACTGATGACTGCCGGAACACATCGCGAAAACTGGCTGGAAATCGACCGGTTGTCTGTGCATTATGGTGACCGACCGGCGCTGGATACGGTCACCCTGACATTCGGCCCGAGTGAGATCGTCTCGCTGGTAGGGCCCAATGGCGCAGGGAAGAGCACACTGCTGCGCTGTCTGGCCGGGCTTCTTCCACCATCGCACGGCGAAGTCCGGTTTCGCGGTGCGCGTGTCCACCGGCCGACATCGGACATCATTTATGTGCCCCAGCGCACTTCCGTCGACTGGGGGTATCCAAGCAGTGTGCTCGATGTCGTGCTCATGGCTTTGATCCGGAAGCGGTCTCGCTTCGCTCCATTTGCCCCTGATGATCGAGAGAGGGCTCTTGCACAGTTGGCAATGGTCGGGATGGACCATTTGGCCGGCGTCCAAATCAGTCAGCTATCAGGGGGCCAGCAACAGCGCGTCTTCCTGGCTCGCGCGTTGCTGTCGGACGGTTTGGTGTTCTTGCTCGACGAGCCATTTACCGGAATCGATGCGCCAACCCAGGAACTGATATCGACGCTCTTCATCCGGCTCTGCCGATCGGGAAAAACAGTTATCGCCGCGACCCATGACCTCGAGCAGGCAGCGACCACCTCCGACCGGATCGTGCTCCTCAACCGGAGCGTGGTTGCCGATGGCACACCAACCGATGTTTTCCGGGAGGATGTCCTGGATCGTGCCTACGACGGTCAATTCAGCATGTTCAGCCGACTGCTCAACCGGGGCGCTGCATGATGACCTGGCTTACTGATCCCTGGTCATACCCTTTCATGCAGAACGCCTTTCTGGCGGCAGCGTTAGTTGGCCTTATTTGCGGGGTGACGGGGACCTTCGTGGTTCTCAAGGGTCTGGCGTTCATGGGAGATGCGCTCGCGCACTCGATTTTCCCGGGCGTGGTCATCGCGTACATCGTTGGTGGCAGTTTTCTTTTGTGGGCGATGATTGCGGCCGTCATGGTTTCGCTGATGATTGGCGTCGTCAGCAGCCACGCGCGTTTGAGCAATGACACCGCTATCGGGGTGCTGTTCGTCGGTGCGTTCGCGCTTGGCATCGCGCTCATCTCGACTCAGCAATCCTACGCCCGAGATTTGACCGCCCTCCTCACCGGATCGATTCTGGGAGTCTCGCGGAGCGATCTCATCCTCACGGCGCTTGTGGGAGGCGTCGTCGTTTTGCTGATTCTGCTAAGCCGGCGAGAGCTGAGCGCAATCGCCTTCGACCGCGTATTTGCTGAATCCTCCGGTATCCATGTTCGATTCTACGAGTTGCTGTTTCTCGTTCTTCTCTCATTGACGATCGTGATTTCGCTGCAAACGGTCGGCAATATCATGGTCCTGGCAATGCTCGTGACGCCAGCTGCGACAGCGAGATTGTTGACCATCCGCCTCCCGGCGACCGTTGCTCTCTCTGCAGTGCTGGGAATGCTTTCCGGGCTTTCAGGTCTTTATATCTCCTACCACTTTTCACTGTCGAGCGGCGCGGCGATCGTACTCGTGGCCACGGTTCTCTTCGGCGTGGTCTTCATGTTCAGTCCGCGAACCGGCGTCGTGACAACAGCGGTTCGCCGATATCTGCATTACCCGCACCCAGAACGAGATACGTTCGCCGAGCGCACAACCCCATAGCCGGCTGAAGGCCAGGCGGGTCGCGTTCGCGCCCCGCCGGTCCTGCTCTCACCAATTCGGACCATGCCTACCAGTGCACTTCGACGCGGGAGCCAATCGTCAACCAGTCGTAGACGATTTCAGCAGACCAGAGTGGCAAGGCCACGCAACCGCCAGTTGCGCCGTCGCCATTCGGCAGAACGTTGCCGTTCGCATCGAGGGAATAGGAGTGAAAGCCGTTGTATCTCTGCGGATCGAAACCGACCCAGTACTTGATGTAGACCTGGCCCCAGTCGGTCCAGGCCAGACCCGCGTTTTTGCTATAGACATAGTAGGTGCCAATGGCGGTGGAATAGAAGCCAGAACTCGACGCATCCCAGCCAAACGCAGCGCCTCCATATGACTCGATCGGAGTGTTGCCAGCGTAGAGCGTGACAACGCCGGTGCTGCGATTGACATCCGCCCATCGCTCGCCACCGCCACTTTCGCCTCCCCAGCCCGATGCTCCATTGACCGACAAGTAGGCTCCGAACGCCCATCCGACGGATCCCTGATATTCGACCAGATACCAGCCGTCTGACGTCGGTCCGTCGAGCACTCCAACGTATTCTCCATCCCACATCTGGTCGATCACCGGGGCCCAGGTTCCGGCGTCCTCCCGTAAATTGAGAACGTCGGTGCTTATCCAACCATCGGAGTAGGCTGCCACCGGCGCTTGCGAGCCAGCCGCGAAAACGAACCCGGCAACCAGGAGCATGACCGCGAGATCGGAAGAGC
>JBFWRO010000107.1:0-7828 GCA_050248865.1 Thermomicrobiales bacterium
GAATTGACGTGTGATGAAAGAAAAGATCGCTCTTTTCCCCAGCACCCGCATCATCAGGCGTGATAAAGCCGAAGCCTTTGTCGGAGAGGACAGTCTTTACGGTTCCAGTCGCCATTGGCGGCTCCTTGTAGTTTGAGACCCACCACAATGGCGAATCAGACATCTGCCAATCAATGGCACCAATACAGTATCCCATGTTGCGCTCATTTGGGAGAGCAAATCCGCCTGCAGAGCGTTGAATCGGAGAGAAAACACCTCAATTCCTCCGCACGTGCCGGCGATTGCCCGCTGCAACCCGCGCATCGTTCCCGCTCCATCCTGCGAGTGGAGTCATTCGGACAGACTTTCCCAGCTGATCAGGCAGGCCCCGGCAACGCCCCCAACTGGGTCATCATCGCCATGGTGTCGAGAAACTGCCATCGCTCCACGACTTTGCCGTCCGCGAATCGGAAGATCGTCATGCCATTGACCGCAATTGGTTTACCAGTGGTCGGGATCCCCATGAACTCGCCGTCATGGGTTCCTGAGATTTGATATCGCGCGGCAACGCGGTCGCCGTCCGCGACGACATCCTCCACCGAGAGGTGGATGTCTGGAAACGCGCTCCAGACCATGTCATAGAACTGGCGAATGGCTGCTGTCCCGTGGAGATCCTCCGGCGCGTAGCCGTGAAAAAGCGCGTCTTCCGCGTAAAGCGCGAAGTACCGCTCTCGATCGTCCTTTGAGTTGAAAGAGCCTACTGCTTCCCGCAAGGCAACCGTGTTCACGTCCGCCGGCATCTCGAAACCTCCGTTGAGCCACGATGTGGTCGACAGCCTGTCAGATTGTTCTGCCAGCGTTGACGATATCACAGGCGATCGCGATTTCGGCAATCCATCGCCTGACGCCGAATCGTGTCATGCATCGGAGGTGGTCCGGCCTTCCTGGTCACGTCCGCTGAGCTGCCGTAGCCGGCTCTCCACAACTCGCCTGATCAGGTCGAGCGGTAACGGCTCCCGATGGGGAAACTGCAGGGTGCCCTTGCCGGTCGTAAACGGCGCGATCTCCTTTGCCAGTTCCGGGCCGGGTGCCTCCGGCAGCGGGTACACGCCGATGTGTTTTGCATATCCCGCGAAATAGATCAATGGCTTGCCGTGCGTCTTGTACGCCGGAATGGCGTAGCTGATCGTCTCTTGCGCGTCGGGGGCGACGCTGCGAATCACGCGTCGGATCTGCTCCAGCCGTTCCTGCACGTCTGCTGGAAAGTTGGCGATATAGCCGTCCACTTGGTCGGCGGTGTCTCTCGGCGTGCTCATCGTGATGCCGCTCCACCCGTGTTTTCTGGCCGGTCTTACAGCGACCTTAGCCGATGAGGCCTCGCATGTCTATCGGTTCACGCACCGGATGCCGCCTCGATGCATTTCGCGCTACGATGACGAAAGACCCGCAAACGCAGTTCGCACGGACCAGGAGACTATGACCACGACCCCACGCCTCGGCCTGATCGTCACCGATATCGAAGACCGCACCGACAACTACACCCATTCCTGGCAGACCATGAAGGACATGGTCAGGATGGCCGAGGACGTCGGCTTTTACTCGGCCTGGATTCCCGATCACCTGATTCACGAGCCCGTGGGCGTCGAGCGCTATGGCATCTGGGAATCCTGGTCGGTGGTCACCGCCCTGCTGGCGGTCACCTCGAAGATCAGGGTCGGCTCCCATGTCCTGTGCACCGGCTGGCGAAACCCGGCCCTGATCGCCAAAATGGCCGACACGGTCGATGAAATAAGCGGCGGCCGTTTGATCCTCGCCCTCGGCGCCGGATGGCACGAGCCAGAGTACCGCGCATTCGGATTCCCCTTCGACCACCGGATCGGCCGTTTCGACGAGGCGATCCAGATAATCCATGGGCTGCTGCGCAATGGCCACATCGACTTCGACGGGGAGTTCTACACCGCCCGCGATTGCGAGCTCCGACCCCGCGGACCGAGCAATGGCGACATCCCGATCATGATCGGCACCATCGCCGGCACTCCTCTCGGCGACGAGATGGGGCTACAGCGCAAAGGCTGGCGGATGCTCGATCTGGTGGCGAAATATGCCAATATGTGGAACTGTCCGACCGTCGCCGATCCCGGCCTGATTCCCGACATCAAAGCCATGGTCGATGAAGCGTGCGACCGCAATGACCGGCCTCGCGAATCGCTCGACCGCTCAAACGGAATTACCGTAAACCTTCCGGGCTGCCAGGATCACTTCGGCATGACCTCGGTCCGCAAGCGACGCGCCCGCTCCGGTGTCTTCAGCGGCGACGATGCCGAAATCGCCGCCTACATCAAAAAGTACGCCGACCTCGGCGTCGACGAGCTGCACGTCCAGATCGACCCCGAAAATCCGCAAGGCGTCGAGCAGTTCGGGAGGGTGATCGAATTGTTGCAGACCCAATAATCACGAGCCACTGGAAATCCGGTCACTTTTCCGCTTTTCTCTCAGCGCAATTCTTAGAGTCCCACCTCAGAGAGACCGCTTGCCACGACGACTCTCGGTCGGACTTAAGGGCGAGGGGTAATCGGAATTGTGACGAGGAGTGAGGTGTGCTAAGGTGAGGCATCGTCCACGGCAATCCGAATCTTTAAGCAGCGCAGTGCGCCGGTCAATACGACCCGCTGCCCTCCTGATGAACGGAGCCGATGAGGACGTCACGTGTGACTGACGAGGAGAATCGGCATGCAAGCACTGCGTCGTGACGACCTAACCGTACGAGTGGAGGCGGAAGGTGTGGAGCTCCGAACCAAAGAAGTGGGGGAGTTGACGATGGCATGGGTACGTCTCGCCCAGGGCATCGATCTGGGGCCAGGTCTCCAAGGTCTGCCAGGCGACCTCTGCCCGTGTCCTCATTGGGGATATATGCTAAAGGGCCGTCTGCGGATGAAGACAGCCACCGGAGATCAGATCTTCAAGGCCGGGGACGCTTTCTACTGGGGCCCGGGCCACGCTCCCGAAGCGCTTGAGGACACCGAGTACGTGGACTTTTCTCCGACCGCAGAGTTTGCGGCGGTGATCAACCACCTTACAGGTCAGGGCGAAACGGAGTGAGCCTGGGCCGAATCGACCCCGAAGACCCGCAAGGCGTCGAGCAGTTCGGCCGGATAATCGAGGTACTGGGCAAGCAACAGCGAGCAGGAGAAAAGCGGCGCAAAGCGAGCGCGCAGGCAGCGAGATTGGGGTCAGACCGGTGCAAAACTGGCCACCTGAAACTCGCGTCCGGTCGCTCGCATTGATGCCAGAGCCAATGACAGCGGCCCGGCGAGAACCGGGCCGCTGTCTGCCTGCTTGACCTGTTCCTGTTACGGGCAGGACTCGTCGATGCCGTTACCAACCACTTCGACCGTGCATCCCTCTGGCGCCATGGCATCGTTGCCGCGGTTCGTGCTGGCCTCATCGACATCAGGTGATCCACCCGCTGTGAGAGCCCTCGCCGAGTCGCGATTTCAGTTTGCCATTACCCGCAGGGCGTCGAGCACTTCGGCCGGACCATCGAGAAACGACGGACACAGTAATCACTGAGCAGACGGCCGGTCCGAAGAGGACTCATCGTCCGACTCTTCGTGTGAACCCGAGAATTCGGGCAGCAGAGCCGTCGCTTCTGCGATGAGCAGCGGCAAATGATCGTTCAGGATCGTCCAGACGACGTCATTGGAAATGTCATCGTATCCGTGTGCGATGCGGTTTCGAAATGCGATGATCGCTGGTAATGATGGATCTGGTCTGCCGTGTCTGGATCGATGCGCTCAAGACGAATCATCGCCTCACCAATGACTTCGAAGCTTCGCTCGTCAATGTACTGCAGTGGTCGACTGTCGTCGTACTCTGCGTAGGTGCTGCCTCGAACCTGAGAAAGAGCAAACTCCCCCGCGTCGATGGCTCTTCAAGCAACTTGGGCGATCTGTCGTGCATCGTAGATCACAGTCCGCGTCTTTGCCGCCTCACGCCGGAACCACCGGTTCTCGAGCGCTTTCTCCATGACCAAATCGACGGGATAGTCCAGCAATGTGCTGAGTGCAGATTCGAGGGCGAACGCGCTCGACATCCAGGGGCCAACGTCATGCCCAGGTGGATAGAAGACGAGAAAATCGATATCTCCTGGCACGATTCCGGTATGATCTGCGGACGCCGAGCCGAAAATCTCCAGCCGCTCCACTCCGAACTGCCGGCAAAGCTCAGCGATTTCCTTCCTGTGCCGCTCGACGACAGCGTTCATGTCCCTGCTTCCGCATTTCTCTCAACGCAAGTCAAAGAGTATCAACAGCGACTGGATATCTGACACGACTGAAGTCTCGAACTTGAGCGCGAGGATTCATCGAAATTGCGACGAACTTCCAACCTCCGTCCCGCGAAAACGTCGACAATCCCGTCATCGATGACCAGATGTTCGCTCCGGGTACGTCATCAACTGCCGGTGGGACATTCTTGATGAGGCGGCGGCTCGCCCAGATCGATGGAACCGGCAGATGTCGGCGCGATTGTGGTGTTACGACGCGCTAACCGACGGATGAGGATCCGCGGCCATCGGGCCGGCCCCCTCACCTGGCGCGGCGTGTCGGGCCGGACGGTGGTGGTCTCGCCCCTCCACGATCTCGTGACCCGCAAATCGGTGATAGAGCATCGTCATCCCAATCGTCGCGATCGGAATTGTCAGCGCATAGACGAAAGAGCTCAGGAAATTGGCGAAGCCGACCTTGCTCCCGCCGACCACCAGCACCAGCAACCCGATGAGTGGGCCTGGGGCGATCGCTGCCAGCTGGAAAAGAACGCCCCCGGCCAGCGCGCTGCTCCAGTTTCCGGAAGTCACGTTCCAGCTCTCCCGCAATGCTTCGGTGAAGGGCTTCTTTGCATCGAGAATCGCTGCCTGAGCGAAAAACTGCAGCTTGACGACCAGGAAGATCATCACCGGGATCAACACGATCGAAAGTGTGCCAAGAACGATCGCCAGCAGCACGACGAGCAATGACGGCAGCGTCACCGGCAGCGACCTGACCGCGCCGGCATAGGAGCGGAAGACGCCCGGTCTGCGCCCCGCGCGGATGTCGTTCATCGCCACGATGACCGCCGGGGTAACGATCAGGACCATGGCGATTTGCTGGAGACCGCCCATGAACAGGCTCGTTGCCACCTTCCCGCTCGTCGAGCCGTTGACAGACTGATCGACCCATTCCAGCGGCGGCGCGTTGGTCAGGTACTGAACCGCAAGCGTCCCGAGGAAGCCGACCGGAATAACCGCGGCGCCGATGCCCAGGAATTTGCGCAGCTCGTCGCCATAGATGTCGACCGCCTCCGCCAGATAGGGCCAGATTCTCCAGCAAAGGAAGCCCATCACCGCGACCAGCACCAGGATCGATCCGAGCAGCAGGGGCAGATTGGTTCCCAGCTTCGTCACAGCTTTCGAGCCCCACGCCGAAAGTGTGCAGAACGTGTCCGTGGTGTTGATCGTGCCGGTGCCCGAATCCGGCACCTTCAGGGTGCTGGTGCGCCAGTTCGAAATTGCCTCGCTGGGGTCATTCCACTTTCCCCCCAGATTCGGGCCTTTCGGTCCTTCGAACATCGCGATGTCTCGCTCGCCCCAATGACCGTCATAGAGAAAAAAGGCCAGATCGCTGTCCGGGTCGATCGTGTCCGGAACCACAATGACGTCGAGCGGAGTTTCCACGGAAGGCGGAGTCGTGTCGTCGCAGCCGAACGCCGTTCCCCCCGCTCCCCAGCCAATGAAATTGTGCTGACCGTAATACGTCGCATGCGATCCGGCGGACGGAAATGCGACCGGCCGGTCGCCGTCTTTGAGCAACTTCTCATCGTTCCAGTTGCTCAGTTCGCCGCCGCCATGCTGGGCATACGCCACGCCGGAGGGGCCGAATTGCAGCGCGTCTTCGGCACTGGTGGTCCCCTCGAACACGAGCTGGATCATCTCCCAGTCGGATTCGTGTGTGTTGTTCCAGTGGTTGAAGTAGTAATAGAACCAGTACTGCACATACAGTCGCCGGGCAACCGGATCGACTACGATATGGGCGTACGTTGTCGGCCTGATCCCGAGCTCCGCGACCTTCTCTTTGAAATAGGTTTCGTATGTGCATCCAGGTTTCCGTGGATTGCCCGGAAAATCCAGATAGGTGTCTGCCGGGGCTGCCGCCAGATCCTGAGGAGTGACGCCTTCCGCCAGGACGATGTCGTCCTTCTTGTCACCCCCGGCATTCGCCATCAAGCGGATATCCGGATTGTCGAAGAGGAAATCGACGGGGGCGGGAAAGTACCCTTCGCCATCATGGTCGCAATCGGCGTTCTGCGCGCGCAGCATCACGACCGGCGCGTACCGCTCGGCCAGTTCCTGCTCCGCCGAGGACTGCGCGGCGACATCGGTGGAAAAGCCCCCAACCACTATCGCGTTCGCCGCTATCAGGCAAATCAGCCCAGCGAACACGAAAGATCCCGCTCGTCCTCTTCGGGGCCAGACCATGGCTTCTCGTTCCTCCGGCAAGTCGCTGCTTTCGGCGCATCCGCCCAAGAGTGAATGCACCGTGACGCCTGATCGAAATGGTGCTTCTACGGCAGCAGTGCGGACTCAGTCTCCGTTGGAAGGAGAACCGCCTCGCTCCACACGCCGATCCGCCGAAACCGCTCATAACGCTGTTCCATCAGACGATCGAGCCCGGAAGGCTGATCGACGACGTCCATCAGGTCATCCAGCGCCCGTTCCAGCGCGATGCCAACATCGGCAACCGTACCCTGGGGATTCTCGTGCGCCGGCACAAGCTCCGGAATAACCTCGTCGACGATGTCGAACGTGAGTAAATCGCCAGCGGTGATCCGCATGGTCGCCGCGGCCTGCGGCGCCTTCCCCGCGTCCTTCCAGAGAATGGCCGCGCACGCTTCCGGCGAGGCCACGGCATAAACGGCGTTCTCCAGCATCAGCATCCTGTCCGCCATGCCGATAGCCAGCGCCCCGCCTGACCCCCCCTCACCGATGATGACGGCCACGATCGGCGTCTTCAGGCTCGCCATCGTCAGCAGGCTCTCGGCGATTGCCGTCCCCTGCCCGCGCTCCTCTGAACCGATGCCCGGCTCGGCGCCCGGCGTGTCGATAAAAGTCACGACCGGAATCCCGAACTTCTCCGCGTGTCGCATCAGACGCTGGGCCTTCCGGTACCCCTCCGGACGGACCATCCCGAAGTTGCGTCGAATGTTCTCGCGCGTATCGCTGCCTTTCTGGTGGCCGATCACCACGATGGTGCGGTCGCCAAAACGGGCAATTCCCCCAACGATCGCCGGGTCGTCGCCGAAGAGCCTGTCTCCATGCAACTCCACGAATCCCGTCATCAGGCTGTTGATATAGTCGAGCGAATGGGGCCGGTTCGGATGCCTGGCCAGCTTGACGCGGTCCCATGGCGTGAGTTGCGTTGGCTCGACCGCATCGAGCGTTGCCGGGTCACCGCGCCGAGTCAGTGCCCGTCTCATGATGCCTGCTCCGTTTTTCGTGCGGTGGCCCGCGTCTGCTTCGCCGCGCCATTCGTTTTCGGCGGCACGACCAGCGTTGGCTGCCACGGAATGCTCTCACCGCGATCGACCTGGTGAACCCGGGCATAATGATCGAGAAGCTCGGTCATGGTTCGCTTCAGATCGCCGCGCTCGACGATGAAGTCGATCATGCCATGCTCGAGCTGGAACTCGGCGGTCTGGAATCCCTCCGGCAATTTCTGCTTGGTAATCTGCTCGATCACGCGAGGCCCGGCGAAGCCGATAAGCGCGCCCGGCTCGGCGATGATGATGTCGGCAATCGTGGCATAACTGGCCGTCA